>DASVJK010000001.1:0-5157 GCA_036385955.1 Chthoniobacterales bacterium
CCGTCCCCCTGGCTCTTCCTTCTCGCAATATCCCAATAATTTGTTCCGTACTGAATCGACTCTTTTTCATGTTCGTTCTGCCCTCCATTTGTGAGGCAGAACTACATTTATGTCATGTCCACTTTTTGGGGGTCAGGCCACCAGGCTCGGTCGCGAAGCCGCAAACATTAGCGATACCGCGCCAATTAGTAATCTCATTTGCTGAGTCGTCTCGCGATCTCATCTGTTTAGCATTTCTATTTATCCATCTCATCGTATGCCAGTGTCGCAGCTCCACTGAACCTTTTTGATCTGGCCCGCGGCTACATCCACCTCGAAGGGGCCATAGCTTCCGACTGTAGCTTTCCATTCCTTCCTGGAAATGGTGTAGTGACCGGAAGGCAAGGAAATCCGAAACCGGCCCTGATCGTCGGTCTTGAAGGATGCCACGGTGCTATTCTCCTTCTCTACGAGGAATTCAGTATTCGCAAGCGGTCTCGAATCCGGAATCCCCTGTCTCGACGGTCCGCCTTGAATGGGACCTACCGAAATCACGCCTTCGAGCCCTGTTTCTGGCTCGGGCTTCGGCGTGGACGGTGGCTCCGCCAGGACGAAGCGAGAAAATAAAGCGAAAAGCACTACGAATATTGGGAGGGGATATGGTTTGCGCATGGAAAGCAATGACATCCAATATCCCTTCGTTGCCAAGTCCTATCGTGCTTTTGCACCAAGCGCTGCATCAATCTCCGCGCGCAAGCCTTCCTCGGGCTGTGGCGAAAACTCAACCTTCTTTCCATTGATAAACACGACGGGCGTCCGATCTATGCCGAGCGAAGCACCCCGATCCTGATCGGCAGCGATGCGCCTTGCCACCACCTCGCCGTCCATGTCTTTCGTGAATCGCTCGAGATCAAGTCCGAGGTCGGACGCGCAGGTATTGAAGAACGCGCGGACATCCTCCGCCCGGACCCAGTTGGAGCGCCTTAGATAAAGCATATCGTGCATTTCCCAGAAGCGGCCCTGCAATCCGGCCGCTTCAGACGCGCGCGCCGCCTCGAGCGCATGACGATGCTGTGCGAGCGGATGCTGGCGGAAGGTAACGGAAAGACTTTTGGCGTAATCTTTCTCGATGTTCTTCATTGCTGGCCAGAGCACAAAGCAAGGCAGACATTCGAAATCACCGAACTCTTCGAGTTCGACAGAAGCGTTCGCGGGGCCACGAATGTGCGGGGGTTCGGCTCCTGGTTTGCCAAACGCGGGCTTCGCTGGCGGCGGCCGCGAATGGCGAAAGTGAAGGAGGAGCGCGCCAGCACCGATGGCGACGAGAAATGCAGCGAGGATGATCGCGAACGGTAGATAACGTTTCATGCGTGGCCGGTCCCCGAGCGAATGGGAACGCCAATCTTGACGGTGCGGCGTGTCATTTCCAGTGATTTAACGGCGCTCGTTCACGTTCGATTGCAACCCGCGCGTGCTGGGCGCCCGCGCCCTCAAGTTGACGCGGAAGCGGGCCGCGACCATATTCACCCTCCTCATTTCGAGGAACTCGTCCCATGGACAAGATTCGTAACATCGCCATTATTGCGCACGTTGATCACGGCAAGACCACGCTTGTCGATCAACTGCTGCGCCAATCCGGTACTTTTCGTTCCAACCAGAAAATCGAAGAGCGCATGATGGATTCGATGGACCTCGAGCGCGAAAAGGGAATTACGATTCGCGCGAAGAATGCCGCGTTCCAGTGGAACGGCTATCGCATCAACATCGTCGATACTCCCGGCCACGCCGATTTTGGCGGCGAAGTCGAGCGAATCATGAAGATGGTGGACGGCGTGCTCCTCGTCGTCGACGCGCACGATGGTCCGCAGGCGCAAACACGCTTCGTTTTGCGCAAGGCGCTCGAGAACAAAGCAAAGCCGATCGTCGTGATCAACAAGATCGATCGCGAGAACGCGCGACCTCACAAAGTTCTCGATCTGGTTTTCGATCTCTTCGTCGAGCTAAAAGCCACGGATGAGCAGCTCGATTTTCCGATCATTTACGCGAGTGCGAAAAATGGTTTCGCCATGCGCGAGCTGCATGAGAACAGCGAAGACATGACACCATTGTTTCAAGCCATCGTGCAGTACGTGCCGCCGCCGAAAGTTTCACCGGAACCTTTCTTTCAAATGCTGGTTTCGAATCTCGACTATAGCGATTACCTCGGACGCATCGCCCTTGGGCGCATTGTCAGCGGGCGCGTCAGCGTCGGAGATTCGATCGTTTGCATCCATCGCGATGGCCGCCGCGAGCGCGCCAGTGTTACCGGGCTCTACACCTTCGCCGGAATGGGACAGGTGGAGCTGAAGCACGCCAGCGTCGGAGATATTATCGGCCTGACCGGTTTTGAAGAAGTTTATATCGGCGAAACGTTGACCGATCGCGAAGAACATCCACCGCTGCAGTTTGTCGACATTGATCCGCCAACCATCCGGATGCGGATTTTGGTAAACGATTCGCCTTTCGCCGGACGTGAAGGGAAGTTCGTTACCGCGCGGCACGTGCGCGAACGGCTGGTCCGCGAGACGCGCGGGAACGTTTCGCTCCAGATGAAGGACACGGAAGCCGCCGGGGCCTTCGAGATCAATGCGCGCGGCGAGATGCAAATAGCCATCCTCGTAGAGCAGATGCGGCGGGAAGGTTATGAGGTGATGGTCTCGCGGCCGGAAGTCATTTTCCAGCGAGACGAAAACGGCGGTCTGCTCGAGCCACTCGAGAATTTGTATGTCGAAGTCCCGAACGAAAATCTCGGGGATGTGCTGCAATCGCTGGCCGCGCGCAAAGGGGAGATCGTAAGCATGGATCATCATACGGCGCGAGTCTCGGTCGAAGCCATTGTTCCGACGCGTGGTTTGATTGGATTCGAAAGCGACCTGGTCAATCTAACTCGCGGCGAAGGTCTGATGAGCCATCTCTTCAAAGAATACGCTCCCTTTAAAGGCGAGCTCGAAGGACGGACTCGGGGCGTCATGATTTCGATGGAGCCGGGGATCAGCACGGCCTATGCGCTGAACAACATCCAGGCGCGCGGGAGACTCTTCATTGGCCCGCAGGAGGAGATTTATTCCGGCATGATCGTGGGCGAAAACGCGCGGCCCGAAGACCTCCCGGTTAATCCCTGCAAGGCGAAACATCTCACGAACATGCGCAGCCAGGGGGATGGGAAAGGCATTCAACTGGAAGCCCCGCTGCGCATGACTCTCGAGCGCGCCATCGAATACATCAGCGCGGACGAATTCGTGGAAGCGACGCCGAAATCGCTCAGGCTCCGCAAGCGCATCCTCGATCCCACGGCGCGGAAGCGGTCGCAGAACGCGGCGTAATCGAGCGGCGCCCTTCTTGACAAGGACTGCTGAAAGCGGTTGAATGTGATCGTTAGTTTGCCTCCTCGATAACGATTCTTTTTCGAGGCGCTCCGGTTCCGAGTCTCTCGAGAACGCAGGTTTGTCCGGCAACTTCTAGAATTCCCATCTCATGTCGGGACACAGCAAGTGGTCCAAGGTTAAACGCTTCAAGGGCGCGCTCGACGCGAAGCGTGGCGCACTTTTTAGCAAGCTTTCACGAGAGATTACCATCGCCGCAAAGATCGGTGGCGGCGATCCCGACGCGAACGTGCGTCTGCGCAGCGCAATTCTCTCCGCGCGCGGCCAGAGCATGCCAAACGATAACATCGAGCGTGCGATCAAACGCGGCACGGGCGAGGGAGCAGAAGCGCAGCATTTCGACGAGATCATCTATGAAGGCTACGCTCCGGGCGGTGTGGCGGTAATCGTGGAAGCGGCGACCGATAACAAGAACCGGACCGCCGCGGAGATCCGCAGGATTTTCAGCAAGAACGATGGGAATCTTGCGACGAGCGGCAGCGTATCCTACATGTTTCACAAGAAGGGGCGGATCACGGTGCCGCGAAACGCGATCGCCGAGGAACGGATTTTCGAGCTGGCCCTGGAAGCTGGAGCTGAGGAGTTGACAACGGAGGAGGAGCAGTATGTTATTACCACTTCCCACGATCAGCTCTACGCAGTAGCTGAGGCGCTCAAACACGCGGGTGTCACCACCGATGGGCAAAAGTTTACTTTCATCCCTGATACGACAGTTCCGGTCAACGATGAGGCCGTTGCGCTGCAGATCTTGCGCTTGTGCGACAGTCTCGAAGAGGACGACGACGTTCAAAACGTCTATTCAAATTTAGATATTCCCGACGAGTTGCTGGCCAGATTGCCAGCATAGAAAAAACTGCCGCCCAATGGGGCAGCCCGCTGCTTCGGCAGCGCCGAGATCATCTCTGTAATTATGAGCGAAGAAACCGATAACCAGCGACCGCTGGAAACCAACGTGGCTGCGGAACGTCCACGGCGTCCACGCAGGCGATTTCCCCGCCGGCATGATGGCCCGCGTGGGCGTGGTCCGGAGGGACAGCGTGGCGACCTGAACGGACCTGCGGACCGAGTCGAAGAAACCGGTGCTCCAGTCGGCTCCAATATCGAAGGCCGGCAAGGCAACCAGCGCGCGGAGCAGGGGGACGATCAATCTGGCGGCGCCGAGGGCGATCTCCGCGATCGCGCTCCCTCTCAGAATGGCGAGCTGGACCGCGAACCCGAGTTCGGCGACGGCATCATCGAAATCTCGGGCAAGGGTTTCGGATTCTTGCGGGACGCGAAGCGCAATTTTGTTCAAACTCCGCAGGATATTTTTGTTACGCCGGAAATTGTCCGTCGCTTCGGACTGCGCGATGGGATGTGGATTCACGGCGAAACGCGGCGAGGGAATCGTGGACCGCAGTTAACGCGCCTGCTCAAGATCAACGACGACGAGCCGACGAAATATCAGGGGCTGCGGCCGTTCGAGGAGTTGACGACAATCAATCCGAATCGTCGCATCAAACTCGAGACCGTGCCTGATCGTTACACGACGCGCATCATGGATTTGATGACGCCGCTTGGCATGGGCCAGCGCGGCATCATCGTCGCGCCGCCTCGCACCGGAAAGACAACCTTACTGCATCACATCGCCGACGCGGTCGTGAAAAATCACAAGGAAATGAAATTGATCATTCTTCTTGTTGATGAACGCCCGGAGGAGGTCACCGACTTCCGGCGTTCCTGTCCGCAGGCCGAAATCATGGCGAGTTCGAATGAC
>DASVJK010000002.1:0-6451 GCA_036385955.1 Chthoniobacterales bacterium
TCGATGAGCGATTCGGTCGACCACGAGAGCATGTTGATGAAGCCGGGCGCCACCGCCATTCCTTTCGCATCGATCACGTTGCGCGCTCGCTCGGCGGGAAAATTCCCGAGGCCGGCGATGCGATCGCCGCGAATGGCCACATCCGTAATACGCGGCTTCCCGCCCGTGCCGTCGTAAAGCATTCCCCCTTTGATCACGATGTCGAAATCAGCGGAGGATGGTTCCGCGCCGCGGACGAGCTGCGGGAGCGCGATGAAAAAGAGCAACGCAACGAGGATCTGCACACGAAACGAATGCCCTTGTGCCATGCGTTTTTCTGCTTGTAGGGCGTCTGTATCAGACGCCGCTGAAGACGGCGTTTCACAGAAACGCCCTACAAAACGGCGCGCGACTCCAATTTCATTCATATCGAATATCCAGGATCTCCAGTGTTTCCTCCCCGGAGGGAAACTTAAAGCGAATGCGCTCGCGTCGTTTGCCATTCAACAGAGCTTTCGCAATCGGCGACACCCAACTGACCCAGCCACGATCGATGTCCATCTCGTCGACACCAACGATCCGGTAACTCGCCTCATGACCGTCGCTTTCACGAACGGTGACAGTGGCGCCGAAGCGCACGACATCTGCCGGGCCGTTTGTGGGCGTGACGACTTCGGCCGACTGCAAACTTTCCTCAAGCTGCATGATTCGCTGGTCAAGCCTCGCCAATTGCCGCTTTGCATCCGGATCATCTGGTGGATTCGCGAGTGCCGGACGCGTAAGTTCGACTAACTGCTGGAGTTCATCGCGCAATCTTTGCGCGCCTGCTGGCGTAATGTAGTTCTTCGCGCCGGGAGCAAGCGTTGAGGTCAGCGCCGGGAGATCAGGAATGTCGGGCCCATCATTTTCTTCGCGAGTGAAGGCCTTGCTCATATTGGCTCGAAAAACTTACAGCCGATCTCATACATCGCGCTGTCATTCCACCTAGCTGTTACGGCGACGGCGTTGGAATCGGAAACGCAAATGTCGAACCAGGCGACGCTCCTGGCGACGCAGACGCCGACGGCGTTGCAGTCGGCATCGCGGTGGGAGTGGGCGTCGGGCTGGGGAGCGGCGGAATAATGTTTTCCCAACGGTGCAGCGGAACGCCCGCACCGCCGATTTCCTTCACCAACGTTTCGCAACGCGCTTGCAGCTTCTCGAGGTCGGGAGGGCTGAATGGCGTTTCGGCCGTCCCGGGGAAAATCAGGTAGGTGACTTTCAGATCGCTCACTGGTCGGTTATTGGGCGTGGCATTGGCATTGATTTCTTTGGCTATCCGCAACGACGCTTCACCCGTTTTGTCCGAGGGACCGACGTCCCCAACAATCGCCGGGTAAATGCTCTCCCCGAAAACAACCACCGCGTAATCGCCGACCTTGCCGCCGTCCGCTTTGCCGAGGCCCGAGGGCAGCACGATGTAGGGATCAGTCGCACCAATTAAGAAGCTGAATTTCTTGAGCGTCCCAATCTCGTCGCGCAACGCGGAGATCGCGCTTTTCAATTCGCGTTTCCGTTCCGCCAACGTGGTCTTGACCGCAAGCTCAGCTTCGAAGCGTTGTAACTTTTCTTCCGAGGCCGCGAGAAAAGGGTTGGGGACCGGAGTTTTCTTTGGCCACTTGTAACTCGTGAAAGGCTTGAAGTTTGGAGACGCACCCGAGCCGGCGGGGAGCCGGTCCGAGTCCGAACCATCCGCGTCGACATCCATGTCGGCTTGCAACAGAACAGCGCGGCGATGGCTTTCGGGATGGCGCAATTGGAGCACCGTCTGGCAATCGTAAAAGTTGTGGCGCGAAAGAAGTTGATCGAGCCGGACAAGATTTTCCCGCAGGATTTTCAGCTTCGTGTCGTAAAGTTCCTTGAAAAAGGGCGAGACCGAATCTGGTGTCAGCATCGCCGCCAATCCTGGGAGCAGCCTCGGCAACTCGGGGCTGACTTTGGCGAGCTCCTCGATCGTTTTGTTTGGCGCCGGCACGCGCGCGTGCAGTTTTAGATCGAGGACATAACTCTGAGGATCGGCGCGTTCCTCGGAAGCCGCGCCGCCCGGGATCGGGTCCACGGCGGCGTGCACCGTGATCCCGCTGAAAAGCCGCGCGGTGTCGAGCCGGCCCGTGATTACCGGCGGCTTGCTCGGCTGCAGTGGCGTCGGCGTCCTTTCTGGGATTTCGATTTCGACTGGTGCATCGCGCGCGACCTGCGTTCTATGCCATCGCTCGAGGGAAATCCATCGCAGGATAATCGCCGTCAGCGCGGTCAAGAGCAAAAAGAACGCGAAGCGGCGCAACGTCCTCAGACGAAATCTTGCCACGCGTCCCCGTTACTTTTTCATCCAGGCGACGATCGCCATGATGGCCCCGATCACGCTCAGAACGGACATCAACCCCGCCGGCATGGCGTGGCCGGTCTTGATGAAAGCCGGAACGAACCGGCCGGCCAGCGCGATCGAGATAACGGCGGCGACCGCCAGACCCACCGCCAAATGTTCGGGGAGCAAAAAGGCCGCGACCAGCAAAAGAATTCCACAAATCGAGCCGGCGATAATCGACGCGGTGCTGCCAGCTTTAACGTATCCGATCACACCACCCACGATTGTAAGCAGTCCGAAAACGATGAAATAAATTCTAGCAGGTCCGATCATGCTTTGGATTGTTAACCCGCGCCGCTCTTTCTGTCTAGGATGCTCGTGGGCGCAACGTCGTTCTCTTTCACTAACTTCGGCTGGCGCCAGGAACCTATGCCGTCTCTCGTCTCTCGTTCCCAAGTTGCACTTGGGAACGCCCTTGTCATCGAAGCTGCGCTTCGCCACACTGAGCGCCCCCCATGCGCAACCGCTACCGAATCCTTGAACGCGACTTCGCTCACTTCATCACCGCCACCACAGTCGCCTGGCTCCCAATCTTCACGACAGCGGCACGCTGTGACATCCTCGTGCAAGCGTTCGAATACTGTCGCCTGCATAAGGCGCTCAAAATCCATGCCTGGGTCATACTCGACACGCACTTCCACGCCGTCGTTTCGGCACCCGATCTTGCGCGCGTCCTGGCCGATTTGAAGCGCCACACCGCCCGCCAGATCATTGAGCAACTCGAAGTCGAACAGTGCGACTGGCTCCTTCGCCAACTGCGCTATCAGCGGGCACATCACAAAACCGAGAGCCAGCATCAGGTATGGCAGGAAGGGTCGCACCCGCAGGCGATCATGAGTGACGAGATGATGCTGCAGAAGCTGGAATACTTGCACAACAACCCGGTCAAACGCGGGTTGGTCGCGTCACCGGAGCACTGGCGGTATTCGTCCGCGCACGAGTGGTTACCCGGCGCGACGGTGGTGGTGCGGAGCGATCCGTGGCGGTGAGAAGAGGCAGTGCAACTGCCGGGACAGGCGCGTTTCCGTTCCCAAGTGCAACTTGGGAACGAGGAACATAGACTGCGCTCAAGCATCACATCCAACCGCTGCCTGTGTAAATCCGTTTGCTTGTGCTCGATGCCAAGAAGAAGAAAGCGCCGACACCTCCAATTCGGGTTTGGAATCCAATGTGAAAGCGGAACTGGCCGCCTACATTGCCATCAAACATGACAGCACCCTCGCGAGAGTTTCCCAACCATTCATGAGGTCGAACCTCCGCTTTGATTCCCAGATCCTTGCCGGTCTCAGATGGGATCGTGATTGTAAGACGTGAGATTGGTCCACCTTCGTTCATGAAATGCCATTCGACGTGATTTTCCGTAGCTGAACCGCCACCCCAGACAAAGATTGGTTCAGCTGCGCGCTTCATTTCTTCCAGCTGAATACCATAGGTGCGCCTCATGATCTCAAACTGCGCGGCCGCGGTTGCTCGCAGTCGCCTTGTTTCGACGGTGTACCACACGACCACCGCAGCTGTGCCAAGCATTATCGCCGCTTGGACCAGCATAAAGGTTTCCGTTGTGTTCACAGCATCTCCGTCTGCTTATGCGCGGCAGATTCCCGCGCGGCCATGGCGAAGGGATTGATCTGGCTGGGGGCGTCGATGCGTTCGCTGCCGGTGAGCAGGCCTTCAATGGTGACAATCTTGATTTTCGGATAGTCCTTTTGCCAAAGCTTTGATTCGAAACGGCCGGCTGAGGCGGCTTCGTCGCGCATCGGTTTAGTGGGTTTGTCGAGAGTGATTAGGATGCCACCGACGGCTTTCTGGTTTTCGGCCGTGCCGATGAGATCGCGGATGTCTTTAGCGCCGGTGCCGCCGCCTTTGATCTGCACGATGATTTTTTCGCGGTGAACGTCGGAGACCTGGTAGGGCGCGATCTCTGAGCGCGCCGACTTTGAAGACGATTTAGTCGGACGCCCCGGAGGTGCGTCCCTACCTGTTTCATAGAAATACAACAAACCATCGACGCCGCGATCGGCGCCTTTGCCTTCGCCTTCTTTGAGCGGACGCGTGTCGACCAACGAAAGCGCCCAATGCTGAAATTGGAATTTGTCATTGTCGGCAAGCTGACGCGCGCCGCCGAGATCGGTGGGTTGTCCCTTTTCTTCGAACTCGATTTCTTCGCCGAAGGCATCGCGTAGCCGGCGCTTGATCAAATTGATCGCAAGATAAGTGACATCGATGCCGATCCATTTGTGGCCGAGTTTCTGCGCCGCGTGAATGGTGGTTCCGCATCCACGAAATGGATCGAGCGATCCGTTGTTAGGTTCGCCGTCTAGCACAGATATCATCAAACTCTGACGTATGCAGAATGCTGTCGAGGTGATCAAGAACACGTCCTCGATCGATTGTTTTTAGCTGCAAACCAATTACCGCCAGAACAAATGCTCCGTCCTCGTCGAATTGTTTGACAGACCAGCTTAGTCCTCCGTTAAAGGGGCAACTTGGCCACCTTGCCACCCAGCGAGGGCAATAATAGACCTTCCCGTTGGGTTTCTTAACGCGCCCCGGCGAACGGTAAA
Source organism: Chthoniobacterales bacterium (assembly GCA_036385955.1). Lineage (GTDB taxonomy): Bacteria > Verrucomicrobiota > Verrucomicrobiia > Chthoniobacterales > UBA10450 > AV80. Next base: position 4,948 of record DASVJK010000002.1, read on the forward strand.
CACCGACTACGCCAGACGTGTTCTTCTTCGTCATCATTCCCTCCCGCTTCATGGGCGGTGGCAAGCTGGCGATTCGATTCTTTACCCATACTTTAGCCGCCGCTTCGGCCCTTTCCCACGTCCGGTGTTCCTTCAGCGTGAAATATTCCTGATATAGTGTGCGGTGTCGCATTACCTTCGCTCGAACGTAGTGCTCACTTACATTTCGGGTAACATTCATGTTGGTTAGTTGATGCGGTTTATCAGACTGAGTTTTTCAGGAAGCTGTGAAAAGCTTCCATCATCTCGACCACGACAACGTTGGGGCAGGCGTCGATGAATTGATGGTACTTCTCAGCGGCGTCGGCCCAGCTCCAGGTGTCGGTAAAGGCGTGGAATTGCGCCTGGCTTACCTGTCCGCTGGTTTCACGAAAGAGGACGTTGTAATCCGCGTTCGAGTTAAAGGGCGGGTCGAGATAAACGCTCGCGTCCGGGAACTCTTTTGTGTTCCGGAGCCATTGCAAGTTATCGCCGAAGTAGAGCCGGTTCATTGCGAGGGACAGTGGGAGGTTCCCATTCGACTTCGCTCAGGGCAAGCTCTCGACTTCATTTGCAATCACAACCGCTGAGAGGTGTCATTACGAGCGGGGCTGTATTCAAGAAAGCGAAGGCGGAAACGGACGTTGAGGAACAGTCGCTGATCTGAAAAGTGACACCGCGAGCGTGCTCAGAATCTCACCGCGACGCTGCACAGCGGGCCGTCGTGCGTCAGTTCCACGCCCTCCACGTCAAAGGGAATCGCGCCCAGCTCGGCGGCTTCGCGGTTGATGAATCGTGCGACTAGCCACGGGCAGGCCACGCGGTCCACTTTCACACGGGTAATCCATTTCATAGGTTGTCACTCCTTTCATTTCCACGGCGCGTCGAACTCCCACTTCACGCCGACATACACGCGCAAGTCCGGCCCGCCGCGATTGCTTTCGCGAACGCTTTTGCCGACGGCGGCGTGGACGCTGAGGTTGTCGAGCAGTTTGTGTTTGAAGCCAATATTCGCGGCGAGGCGGTTTGGTTCACCGGGTTCTTCCCGGCTAACGAAGTAAAGTTCGGACAGCAGTTTCGTTCGTTTCGCTACCTGCCATTCCTGCGCGAACGCGAGCAGCCACACGTTCTCCATGTTCTGACGCACGCCGCCAAATTCAGGGTCAGTGACGAAGGTGTAGCCAACGTTGCCAATTGCCGTGAACCAACCCCAAGTTTTTTGCGCACGAAGACGCAGGTCGTAATCAAACTCGCCGCTGCCAAGTCCACGGTCTTTCTTGCCCGTAGGCAGTTTGAGTTCAAACGAACCCGCGACGCCCGGACTCCGCTCCGTCTCCTTGAGGAACAGAAACTTCGTTCCGACCACGGCGTCGTTGATGCCATATTCGTGATCGTGGCTCAACCCGGCGAATTCCAACGTGAGTTCCTGCCGCTCGGTCAGGCCATAAACCAATTCAGTGAACGGCAACAGTCGCTCCGGATTACC
>DASVJK010000003.1:0-28909 GCA_036385955.1 Chthoniobacterales bacterium
GCCGAGCAGCACGCCGGCCAGCATTTCCGCCACCACCTGCGGCTGCCCGAACCGAAGCGCGATGGCGCCCACCAGCCGGCAGAACAGGAGGATGACGGCGAGCTGAAGAAAAAACTGAACGGCGAGATGGATGTTGTTCATCGAAACGATTGATCTGGCTTATCTTCTAGTGAGCGCTGATTCCAGCAAAAATGGAACCGGATCCCACCGCCCGATTAGGGCTCCCGGTTTCACGTCGCGGGACCGGCGGGCCACAATGATGGCGGTTGATCAATCCTCTCCTGCGGGTGTAAATGTTTGGTATGAGCGTGACCGAAATGGCCGGCGCGAAAGAGGGACGCTGCAGGGGCGAGAGAGTTTCCCTGATCGATGAATCTTCTCCTCACCAATGACGATGGCATTGACGCTCCGGGCCTCGAGGCGTTGCTCAGCGCGGCCCGCGCGCTCGGCGACCCGGTTGTAGTCGCGCCCGCCGGGCCGCAATCCGGTGTCAGCCACGCCGTGACCTGGCACGAGGGCGTCCGGATCGAGCCGCGCGGCGACAAGCGCTTCGCGATTCACGGCACGCCGGCCGACTGTACCCGTCTTGGGCTGCTCAGGCTGGTCCCAGACGCAAAGTGGGTGCTCAGTGGCATCAATCACGGCGCAAATCTGGGGGCCGACATGCACTACTCCGGCACTGTGGCTGCGGTGCGCGAGGCCGTGCTGCATGGCTGGCCCGGCGTGGCGGTGTCGCACTATCGCAAAGCGGGAGTGGAGGTCGATTGGGCGCGGGCGACGAACTGGGTTACCCCGATCCTCATCGACCTGTTGGCCAGGCCAGTTGAGCCGGGGCTTTTCTACAATGTGAACCTGCCGAACCTTCCACCCGGAGCCGACCAGCCAGAAGTGGTTTGGTGTCCGCTCGATCCAAATCCGTTGCCACTCAACTATCGGCACGAAGAAGAAAGCGGTCTCTATTACGCCGGCGATTATCGTCTCCGGCACCAGACGCCAGGAGCCGATGTGGACGTCTGCTTCGGCGGCCGCATCGCCATCACTGCGGTTCGATTACTGTGATCTGAGATTCGCCGCGCATCACAATCGGAGATCAACCCCTGTTACGCCGTAGCCATTTGTCTCGCCGTAGCTTTGCGAAGGCGGATGCGAAGGCGGATCAATCGTCCTCTTCTCCGGAAAAAACAACACTCCGATCCAAGAGTAGCAACCGTGCTACTTTTTTCTGAGGCGCACGCATGATTATTGCTGTTATGGCGACTCTAGTTATTCAGAAAAACGTCACATTAATAGCAGGAGGAAACGGTTATGTTTGCAAAAAATGAAGCTCAGCAAATCGCGGAATGGTTTTCCAAGCCAATAAGAATCGGCACCGGCCGAATCCGCCGGGGGTTGGTTTTTTCCGTGGCGATACTCCTCGCTCTTGGCGCAAGCGGGCAAGTTGTCCGGGCGGCAAATGGCAATCTTGATTCGACCTTCGCCAACAGCGGACAGGTCCTGAACGCGACACCTGAACCTAGCCCAACGCCGCATGCCACCGAAACCCCGCATGCTACCGAAACCCCGCATGCTACCGAAACCCCGCATGCTACCGAAACCCCGCATGCCACCGAAACCCCGCATGCTACCGAAACGCCGCATGCCACCGAAACTCCGCATGCCACCGAAACCCCGCATGCTACCGAAACGCCGCATGCTACCGAAACACCTGAGCCGACCGAGACGCCCGAGCCGACTCATACGCCGCATGCCACGGCTACACCGCATGCTACCGAGACGCCGCATGCTACCGAAACGCCCGAGCCGACCGAAACGCCCGAGCCGACTCACACGCCGCATGCCACGGCTACGCCACATGCCACGGAAACACCGCATGCCACGGCTACGCCTACACCTACACCCACCGCAACCCCGCCGCCCAGGCCTGCTGTTCAGCCTTTGAACATCTCGACACGCTTGCACGTCGAGGCCGGAGAAAATGTTGCCATTGGCGGTTTCATGATTACCGGCAATTCACCCAAGAGAGTCGCCATTCGCGGAATGGGCCCCTCGTTGCAGTCCGCCGGCTTAAGCGCGCTTTCCGATCCGACTCTGCAGCTCAGAGGCTCGGATAATTCGTTGATTGCGACCAACGACAACTGGCGCGATAACCCGGTTTGGGCTGCGGAACTGGAGGCCATGGGCTTGGCTCCTGGATTTGATTTCGAATCTGCGATTGTAGCCACGCTTCCTCCAGGGGCCTACACCGCGATCGTGGGAGGCAAGAATGGTTCGGCCGGCATGGGCTTGGTCGAGGTCTATGATATGGATCCGGCGGGCGATGCGTGGCTGGCCAATATCAGTACAAGGGGTCTTGTCCGCCCTGGCGACGACGTGGTCATCGGCGGTTTCATCATCGGGGGGGACACTGGCCAGGCCAGCGTGCTGCTGCGCGCCATCGGGCCCTCTTTGGCCGCGGCCGGGATTGCAAATGCGCTGGCCGATCCGACGCTCGAATTGCGCGATAGCAATGGCATCTTATTGCAGTCCAACGATAACTGGAAAGACAGCCAGCAAGCTGCCATCGAAGCTACCGGGATACCGCCCCAGAATGATCTCGAAGCCTCTATCCTGGCCACGCTCCTGCCAGGTTCCTACACCGCCATCGCCGCTGGCAAGGATGGCAGCGTGGGTGTCGGCTTGATCGAGGTTTATAATCTGCCGCTGCCGCAATAATCCTCGTAGAAAGCCTTGCCGCTAACATCGGAAGCTTCCACGTTCTGACAGCGCCCGTAGACAGGTGGATCGTGCGCTCCGTCGTGCGATGGCAAAGTAGCGCAAGCATCGTGCTCGCGTGCCTGCCTCCTTCCCATCGCTATGCAAACGATAATTGAGATAAGACCACACTTCGGCGGTTGGAAGGTGTTCGAAGCGCAGGGTGTTGAGCCGTACTTCAGCGAGCGCGAGCAGGCGGTCCATTACGCCGGGAGCCGGACCGCGCTGCGCAGGGGTGAAATCCGGATTGTCAGCGCCCTCGGCGAGATCGAGGAAACGATTGTCTTCGACGAGCGCTCTGAACTTGGCGAAACCCGACAGGGGTCACTCAACTTCTCCTAACTCCGGAGGCGAACGATCAGGAAGCCACCCGTCACTCGCCTGCCCGCCGCCACTGCTCAGCCTGCCCGCCGTGGTGGGCGAATGCCTTCGGAGTAGCCTTGGCGAAGGCGGATCTGAGTTAGTCATTCGACATTCGTCATTCTGCATTCCAAAGGGCCCGTCTCACGCGAAACGAAAAACCGCTGGAGTCGGCTGAGAAGCACGGCAAGTGAGAACCGGATCCGCCAAGGGACGGATTCGCCGCGGCGAACGACCAGGAAGACGCCCGAGTCCTTCGAAACGAAAAACCGATGTAAGCAGCTGTAGCGGCGGTCTGTGACCGCCGAATTTCTCTCCCGCATTCAAACGCAATCATCTCTTGCTCGCTGTATCAGAAATGATACAGTCATGCAGTGCCCCCGCGACCGTTGCCTGCATTTTTCTTTCGGACAGAAGGAGACAGGGAACCGGTGCGCGAGTGGCTGAAGGGTTTGCCAAAGAATGAACGAAGAATCATCGGTGAAGACATCATGACCGTGCAATTTCGGTGGCCGCTCGGGATGCCCTTGGTGGACAATCTGGGCGCCGGCCTGTGGGAGATTCGAAGCAAACTGCCAACGCGGATCGCGCGCATCCTATTTTTCGTTCATGAAGGGGATCTGGTTCTGCTTCATGCCTTCATAAAGAAAACCAGAAGAACACCAACCGAAGACAGAGCGTTAGCTCTGAAGCGAAAAAATGCCTACATCCAGAGCCACAAAGACCAGGAATAAGCACCGCGGCGGCAGCTTTCGAAAGTTCCTCAAGGAGGAGGGCCTGCTCGAAGAAGTGGAAGCGACCGCACTCAAACGCGCACTCGCCTTAAAAGTCGCCGACTTGATGAAGAAGGGCGATTTAAACAAGAGCACAATGGCCGCGCAGATGCGCACCTCCCGTGCCGCGGTCCATCGCCTTCTCGACCCGGAAAATACTTCCGTTACCCTCGCCACCCTCACCCGCGCGGCTCGCTCTCTGGGCCGCAAAGTGAAAATCGAATTGGTTCCAGCGTAGCAAAGTCACCGGCGCCAACCGGCATTTCTTCGGCGTCTTCATTTTCTTAAAAACGATGCTCAACTGCAGCCTCGTCATCCCCAATGGCAGCCCAAAACGCCGCCGGCGTGGCTGTCGAGTCTGATGGACCGCATCGGATCGCCCAAGTATATGAACACCACCTTCGCCCAATTCTGGAAGAGCACCGATGACCAGGAAGACGCCCGCGTCGCTCGAAACGAAAAGCTAGTGGAGTCGGCAAGGACGCGCGAGAAATGAGATGCTTCGGACAAAGGCCAGGAGAACATGTGTCAATAGTTAGCTCTGACCCCTTTTCCGATGCGCTTCAAACTAACCAACCCGCCTTCCGCGCTCGGCAAGCTGAAATCCGGTGCCGTCTGCCCCACCTGCGGCGTCTGCGTGTCTGCTGCTAGCATGCCGCTCAATGCAATCACGCTTAGCAACACTCCGAGGAATCTCTTGTTGATGGCTGAACGCCAGTTTAGCGAGCCCTTACAACATCGCCCCAACTTCTTGTTGCCAAGATGGCGGGAGTTCGGCCGTCAAGCAACTGGTGAATTATTTTGGACTTGGGACAATGAGTGTGCGATGACGTACAGCCTTCGGAAATAACGAATAGACGCGCAAAACATGAGGAATGTAATAGCGCTGTGAAACACAGATTTGAAGAATAGGTGATCAATCACTTGCCCATCTCGCCAATTGTAAAAAAGGACGCCGAGCGAAATGAGCAGGGCGGTTGCCATATTCGCGTATGACTGAAATGTGCGACTCATTTGCTGGAATAGCTCCAGCGTCGCTGCGGGCTGGGTATACAGGCGACCGAAATCGAGGTCTCGCTTGTGGAGGGGTCTTGTCCTGTCGAAAGTCGTAAGACGCGCCAGCCACGGCACAAGCAAATGAGCGATACCGGCTACAATTAAGCCAATTGCAATCGCCGTTATCGATAGAGCAAGCAAAGGGCCTAAACCGTGCTCCGTCGCAACCGCGCTGAATAGCGTTTGAAGAGTGTCGGACTGTCTCCGCAAGCCATATAGGACGACGAATCCCGGGGCGAGATACGTTAGCAAATCGATTAGGGTGGCTGAGACGGATGGCATGATTACGTATTCTCCGGTTCTCTTCTTCTCAGTCAGCGCAATTCGATCATTGCTGACCTACTGCGTCAATAACGAAACCAGTTCATCATTAACCGCACATCCATTTTGCAGCGCCTCATTTGCTGAGACCGGCCGAGCTCGCACGCACTGCGTTGCACCCGAGGCTGCGACAATCAATGTCCGCCGTCGACCTCTTTCTTCGTGTCAGAGCACGACGACCATCACCTTCACACCGTCGACGAACTGAGATCCTTCGCAAATCGCTGAGCGGGTCAACGGCCCGCGCCGGTGGCAGAAGCGTCGAACATTCCACAAGCAGTTGGTCATTCACTTATCGATGAATTCATCAAAGGCGACCATAATGTTTGTGACTTCTTCGATTCCGCTGCGCAGTTCGGTCACACGGAATTCGTTTTCCACGGTCGTCTGTCGCTCGGAAATTTTTTTGTGTAATCGGATCGCGGCCTCGCGTAGTCCTGATAGCGACCCCACCGAGGCGATCACATAGTCCACGCTCTGCCGACACTTCCGTGCCAAAATCGATGGTACTTGAACGAGCTCCAATTCGAACTCGGGTAGTCGCCGATCGAAGAAATTGGTTAGCTTGGCAACAAGCGACGCGGACGGGATGGCCACTGCGGGCAGACAAAGCAAAGCTTTGCTTCTAAGCGTTTGATCTGCGCGATAATCATCGACCAACAAACCGATTTTCGTGACCAATCCGTCCGAGGCATTCTGCTCGAGTCGTCGCAGCGCGTCGAGACAAGCTGCGAGGCGACGAACGTTGTCGCTAGTCATTTTGATCGCCGGATCCAACAATCGCGTTAACTCCGAAGAAACCGCTTCTGAGGCATCATCCCGAGAGACCTTTGCATTGCCTAAGGCTGCCATAAAAGCAGCGTACTCCTCGGCGATAATTCCCTCTGTTTGAAATCGCAAAAGCCCCTGCACCACAGGAAGGTCACGGCCAAAGATTCCGAGAACACGCAATGCCGCGAGACGGATGTCGCCGGTGCCGGTCGCGAGCCAATGTTGCACCAGCCTAAGGTCTGCAACGTTCAGTAAAGAGAGAACATCACCGCTATAGGTCAGCGCTACAAGGGAAGCTACGACCTCTTCGCGGTCCTCGCGTTCGTTCAGAATCCCGATCAAGCGCTCGTAGATGTAGCGCTCACTTTGGTCCACCATGGGGAGAAGACCGATGCCGATTAGACGACTCCTACGATCACCGGAATCGAGTAATCGCCCAAGCGTTTCGCGTCGAACCTTTGCTGAAAATAATTGTCGATCCCCGGTTAACTCATCAAACGATCGAAGAGCCCGAAGCAAGACGTCTTTCTTGCTAGTTGCCATCACAACAAGGTCGGCGTTGATCCCTGCCTGTACCGCCGCTTGGCTGGCCGCCCTCCTCACGCCGTTATCCTCATCGTCAATTCCGTTAATAATTTCGGGCCAGTGCTGTACTGCCAGCGATGGTATCTTTGCAATCGCCTCAAAGGCTGCTTGTTTGCGGCGCTTCGCCTTCTTCAGATTTGTCGCGATCAACTGTAACGTTGCATCGGTTCGGAATGCCTCCGCGTGACCTGCTGCCCAGCATATCGCACGGGAAACGAGTTCCTCGTTACGGACGCAGGCGGCGTTGACCGCGGCAATGAGTTTTGATGCGCATACACCATCGGCACACGCATAAGCAACAATTCGAATTGCTGCCGCGCTCTCATCGGCGGCATCAGACGCAATACACTTAACTAGCACCGACTCAAACTCGACGGTACCGCAGGACGCGAATAGCGATGAAAGACGCCGCCCAAGTTCTGAGCGCACCCATGGATCGCTCTTGGCGGCGCCGGACTTGATCGACTCGTCTATCGCTTTCGCCAGAAGCCGTTGCGCTGCTTCGGACGGGACTTCACTCTCCAGGGCGCAGTCTACGGCAAACAACAATAACTTCGCGTCAACATCGCTTGCCGCGTTTGACGCCTGTAGAAACTTCGACAGAATCGGTGCCACATCCGCATTGTCGCCGATGATGCCAGAGAGGAGTGTAAGGATCTCATGCCAGCGTGGCTTGTGAACAATGTCCTCGAGTCTTACAGATGCGAGATCGAGGCTCAGGCCACTCGCGGCGAAGTATTCCAAAAAACTATGATGCATGAAGGTCACGACGGCGTCATCGCCGCCCGTGTCTTCACGACCACCGATAGAGATTAGGCCGGTGGATTCGGCAACCTTCTGGATGAACTCGTCTGCCTCCGTGGCGCTGACATTCTCGCCGCGCTGCCTTGCCATTACGCCTCGAACTTGCTCGCGAACCTCCCCGCGAGTCGGAAGGAGTCCCGATTCCTTCTTGTACACGGATAGCGCGATCGCTCCCAGACGTTCCTTCAGGTCGGGTGCGGAAATTGGAGCGTGACCAGCCTCGCGGCCACGTACTGACGACAGAGTCTTTATAGCCTCGGCATAGATGAGGTGTCGCTTTGCGGACGGCGCGCCTGAGTTTGCATAGATTAAAATTAGGAGCGTCAGCAGGAGGGGGTTCTGCGCCAATCGATGAACTCCGGGGTTTTGTTGGCAATCGCGCAGCAACCGTTCAACCAACGCGCTATCGGTTTTGCTTGACCGTTTTTCATCCAGCAGCAATCCGCCTTCCGTCGTCTCAACGACCTTTAGCGATAAAACTCGTTCGGCGAGGGTCCGGATATTCGGCTCGCTCAGACCCTGCAGCTCTAGCTTGTGCAACGTGGGCAAAAGATTGACAACGTGAACTGCGGCCGGTCGCGAGGTAACGACGACGCGATTCCCAAACGGCAAATATGTTTCGACGAATTCGTTGATGTGTCTTACAGCCAACGCGCGCTTTTCGATCGACACAATTTCATCCAAGCCATCGAAGAACAAAGCAAGCCGTCCCTGTGAAGCCATCGCTACCATATGGTCAGCGGGGAAAGGCAGTCCCTTTCGCTCAAACAGCCGTGACGCGATAGTAAAAAGTCCGACGTTCTCGAAGTCACCTTCCGAAACAACCTCCGAGAGCGGGAGCATCACAGGGATGTGTGCCGAGTGCCAACTCGTGCCTGAGTTCGTCTCGCCGCCGCTTAAGGCGCGCTCGCAGTAGGCAAGTATTTCGCTCTTGACGAAACACGTCTTGCCCGCACCAGGATCTCCTGTCAGTAGCACCGAGCCATATTTCTGGCAGAACTCCCGAGCGTCCGAGGTTTCTTGATGTGCATCCTGGCTTAGCGCGGAAAGCAGTTGCCGTTGTATGTGGGCCTTAAGAGCATCAGATGCGGGAAACTTTGCCAAGTGATCTTCTACAATAGCTTCCAGGCGGCCCGCGCCGCTTTCCATCACCTCTGCGGCCCGCGCATTCACATACAACTCTTTCAATGGAAGGTCGGAAAAGCGAAAGCCTATGTTAGCAAGAGCCGCGTACTTGGTTGTGTTGTATTCTTCGTAGGACTTTCGTAGAAATTCCCCCTCGTCAAAGGAGGGACGCACGTCGAGCCTTTGCTGTGGGTCTCCTTTGTATGAAATTGTTGCAAATTCAGGATTGCCCTTGCGCAGCGCCGAAACGATAGGTGCTGTAGGGCTTAGGAGGTTGCCGTCGGCATCAAGGAGGTAGAACGATGCAGTAGGAGGTGCGCCTTCGACAATTAGGCAGAAAATATCCTCCTCGGTCACGAGAAGGCGAACAGACGTCGTTGCGGCGTCCAACCCTTGTAAGTGGCGTTTCTGTTCAGAAGATAAAATACGATCAGCGTTGCCAGTAAGATCTGTATTAACGAGGATTTCGATTGGTTTTCGGGTTTGCAGTCGCAAATACATCGATCTCGCTTCATCTGAAAACACTCCCATCGAAATAACCGTTACACTTCTGAAGTCTTCCGTATCGAGTCGGGTATTTAGTGTTTCCACCTCTTTGGCAGAGAGGACGTGATTGCCGCCTGGCACGCAAACAAGCAAATGACGCTCATCGTTGACCTCGAGAATGCCCTGCCACTTGCCGTCTGTTTCCGGCAATGTGGTTATTGACAACGAACCTTCCTGCGAGGCACGGCGTACGTTTTCGCTCATTGGAATCAGACGTTTCCAGAGGCGGTCATTTGGGGCGGCGATCGGTATGATACGCGTGGGGTGCGGGTGTGCGCGAGCGATGCGCGACAAGGGAAGAAGCACAGCTGATTGCGTCATGTCTCCAGCAATCACGGGCAGCCGTACAGACACCCGGTCGAAGTGCGTTCTTTCAGCCGGATCGCAGTCAGAAAACTGAATTGCAGTCGTGTCGACCCAGCGACCTCGTTCCCATGAGAATGCGGTCATGTAAATCTTGTCCGTCAAGGTGCAATAGGTGAAGGAATTAGAATAGGGTCCTTCGGGCCTTGATTCGAGCGACTCCAAATACGTCGCGCCGAAGCCAATGCTTCGGACGCTGCCGTCTGGATGGGTTGTGACCTCTGGGTCGTGTTCGTGGCCGTGTAGAAAGCACGCCTTCTTATCCTTTAGGAATACCTTCAACAGCTTAAAATCACTGAGCCTAAAAGCTTCCAAGGAATGATGGCCAATTACCAAGATCGGCTTTGCTGGCGGACCACTTGGGATGACATGTCGAAGAGAGGGTAGCGGCGCTGGTGTCGACTTCGGCCGTTTGTTTTCGGATTCGTCGGAGAAGAAGGCGGTGTTAGTCGCGATGATAGTGATGGGAAGCTCGTCGGTGTTGAACATCTTGCTCACTTCGGATTTGGGATCCGGGCTTTCGATATTGTGCGCTTTGACAAACGCGCGGTAAGCATCGAAGACCTCCGCCCTCTGTTGCCGAGCCTTCTGTCCATCACCGTCTTCACAGAAAAAGACCTGTTGCTTCCGCTCGCCAATGGTTTCCCACCTGATAGGGACACCAATGCTGCAATCGACATCGTGGTTACCCGGCACGGCGAAGACCCGTGCGTTCTGCACGCCAGGTATTTTCATTAACGGCAAATAGAAGTCGTCTCGGAAGCTATCGTATTCACTCGTTTGCCCCGAGTACGACAGATCTCCAACGAGGAATACTGCGTCGACCAGCTCGCCAGTTTTATCACAAATCTCCGCTACTTTTTCGACGAGAGACTTCAGCGCATTGGCCTGCGGCCCGCGCGGGCTTCCAATGTGAAAATCGCAAAAGTGTAGCCAGTTCATCGTGTAGTGCATTTACAGCTGTGAAGTACAGCCGGCGTTACATGGGGGATTAAAATATGACAATTGATGATATCATAAACCGAGTTTCATGGAATTGCGTCAATCATTTAGGAATCCGGTAAGTTAGGGAATGCAGAGGCCACGAGCTGCGTCACGTTTCGACTAGACGCACCGGTTGGACGGGGCGAGTTTTGTGCCATGAAATCGCTTCGATCAACTCTCTTGATTCTTCCAGCCCTCATCCTCTCCGCGTCGCCGCTCCTCGCCCAGGAAAAGCCGCGAGTGAGTCCGCATGAGACGGTGAATGCCACGGTCGGTGACGCCAAAATTTCGATCGTGTACGGCCGGCCTTATACGAAGGATCCGAAGAGCGGGGAGAAGCGCAAGATCTGGGGCGGCCTCGTTCCCTACGGACAAGTTTGGCGGATGGGCGCCGATGAAGCCACCCTTTTCACGACCGACAAAGCAGTCTCGATCGGCGGGACTGCCGTCGCGGCCGGCACTTATTCTTTGTTTCTCCTGCCCGAGGAAGGCGGCGCGAAGCTGATCGTCAATAAGCAGACGGGCCAATGGGGAACGAAGTACGACGCGAGCCATGATTTGGTTCGGATCGATATAATGAAGCAGGCGGCCGAAAAACCGGTGGATCAATTCACGATCGTCGTGGACAAGACCATGGCCGATGGCGTGATGAAGCTTATGTGGGAGAACACCCAGTATTCAGCCTCGATTGCGGTGAAGAAATAGACGCAATCATTTAGCGAGCTGGTGAGTTAGCGATCCATTCGGCTGCGCTCAGGACAGGTTTTAGCGATCAGTCGGGGACGTGACGGGGAGAAAGCAATTCTCCGGGTGGCCGCCTCTGCAAATTGATCCATGCGGATCGGAAAAATACCGATGCGGATAGCCGATCAGGAGCAAGATCACGAGTAGGAATTACGGGGCGGCGGGCACCGGACCTTAACGCCTCCCCTCCCCGGCCAAGCGGCTACGGCGAGCCGCGGTCGTAGACTTCAACCACGCCGTTGCCGGTGCCATTGTTGAATCCCGCAAGCAGTGCGGTGTAAAGACCCGGCGGCAGCGTCGCGGCTATGCCAGACTCCAACGGATCTGTCGGTGCGAGACCAGCCGCGGTCAGTTCCGCAGCTTGAGCCGGGTTATCCTGCCAGTCGTTATTCTCCGTGAGTAGCGCTCCGTCGCGGTCGCGCAGCTCCAGCGTTGGATTGGCCAGCACGTCGGGCAGACCAAAGACAGCCAGGCTTGGGCCGATCCCGCGGACGACGATCCTGTCATTGCCGCTGTGGTTACCCAGGATGAACCCCGCAATGACGATGTCGTCGGCGGTGCTGACAAAGGCCCGCGTGCTGATATTAGCCAGCTTCGCGGGAACGGCCGGGCTGAAATCGTACACTTCAACCAAGGCGACACCCGTGGTGCCATTGTTGCCGCTGACGACTGCGGTGTAGGCGCCGGGATTCAAGGTCGCATAAATCGCTGATTCGAGATCATTGCTGGGCGCGATCCCAGTGCCCAGGATCAGAGCCTCCTGCGCGGGGTCGTCTCTCCAGTCATTATTCGTGATCGTGACAAATCCGCCCTGACCGTGCAGCTCCAAGACTGTGTCGGGCAGCGCGTTGGGAACACCGAATTGGGTCAGGGAAGGTCCCAGGGCCCGAAGGAGCACATTTTTCGAGGCAGATCCCGAGATAATGAAACCGCCGATGCCGACGTTATCACCGGTTTGAACTCGCATGCGAGTTGAGAGGTTGACCGTCTGCGCCGCTGGGGTCGGACTTGCGGTCGGTGTAGGTGTAGGTGTAGGTGTAGGTGTAGGTGTAGGTGTAGGTGTAGGTGTAGGCGTCGGTATGGGCGTGGGCGTGGGCGTGTGGATAGGAGTGGCGGTGGCTGTAGGAGTAGGAGTCGGGGATGGGGTTATTACTGTGAGCGTAAAGTTTTGAAATGTGGTTCCGCTTCCGTTGGTCGCCCGAAGAACCATGTGATAGACCCCAGTCTGAGTCGGAGTGCCGGAGAGGAGACCGCCGGTCGCGTTTAGCGTGATTCCGGTAGGCTGCCCATCCATACTAAAACCCGTCGGTTGATTAGTGGCCGTGACTTGGAAGTTAAACGGCTGCGACCCGACAGTAGTGGCGGCGTTGGCACTATTGATAACCGGTGGCGGAGGATAAATCGACAAGGTCAAGGACCTGCCTCCAGCTCCGCCTGTGTTGCTCGCACTGATAAGAACGTCAAACGTTCCAGTAACCGTAGGTGTGCCAGAAATCAGCCCGGTGCCTGGAGCAATGGAGACGCCGGTAGGCAAGCCACTAGCGGAAAACTGTGTCGGGCTGTTTGAGGCGGTCATCTGATAGCTGAACGTCTGGTTCACGAGTCCGGTGGCCTCCCCGGGGCTTGTTATGACGGGCGCTGGCACGGGTTCAAACGGCAACGCAACGACCAACGTAACCCGGTCCGCGGCGGTGTCGTTAAGGCCGGTAGCGCTGATCGGAATGCTAAACTTGCCCCCCATGGTTGGAGTTCCGGAAATGAGTCCGGTGGCCGTGTTAATCGATAGTCCTGCCGGCAGCGCGGAAGCATTAAAGCTCGTCGGCGCGTTATTCCCGACAATCTGGTAGGAGAATGGCTGGCCTCGCGTGGCGAGCGGCCGAGGGTTGCTGGTAATCGCGCGAGGAGAGTTAAGCCACACCTCACCTCGCAATGCTGGAGTGCCTCCCTCGCAGTGCTCAACAAAGGCTGCTCGATAAGCCACCAAAGTTCCGTTGGTGAACGCCACTTCCTTGACGTCGAAGGTGCCGACCGTCTCATTGCAGCCACGGCCATCGCCAAAGATGTCAATGCCGGGGTTGGAAGGGGAGGCCGATCGCGTCGCGCCGAAGTACGTCCCGGGCCCCATGATGGTACCTGACGGGGAGGCAAGAGTGACGGTCCAAAAGTGACCGGCTGAGGAAAAGGAGATATCGATGTAATTGAAGCTGCTGTTCGATCCGGAAAAATTCCCATCGAACGGCCTGTACAAATAGTCTTGTCCCCCTCCGATATAGTCGCCGGTGTCGCTGCTCATGGAGAGGGCGGTGTACGGGCCCGTCGATTGCCCGGCAGGATCGATCGTCAGATCAAGCGTTCCGGAAGCGGTTCCGCTCGCCCCGGTAGCTGTAAGCGCAACGGAAAAATGCCCTTCCTCTGTCGGCGTGCCCGAGACCAGGCCGGAGCTTGCATTCACACTTAATCCAGCAGGCAAACCAGTGGCGGTGAAACTAGTCGGCTGATTGCTCGCCCTGATCTGATATTGGAAGGGCTGATTTCGTGTTCCGAAAGCTATGAGGCTGCTCGTGATGTGATTGACTGGAGGAAGCGGATCGCTCGAAAAATAAAACACCTCACCGGTAAGAGCGGGGCCACCCCCTTCGCAGTGCTGGACGAAAGTTACGTGAAAGGAAACTATCGTGGTGCCGGAGCCGTAGACTATCTGCTTTACTTCAAAGCTGCCGGCAATCTCGTTGCAGCCACGTCCGTCGCCGGAGACGTCGAGCCCCGCTTCTCCCGCAGCCTGAAAGGGATATCGGGTGGCATCATTATACACCTGAACGGTAAGCGGAACCCCGCCTGGAGCTGCAAACGCTGTTGTCCAGTTATGACTGCCGTTGGAAAAAGAAACGGAGACACCATTGTCAAAATTCCGGCTCGCAGTGAAAGTTCCATTTGCCGGTGTGTAATAATAGCTTTGGCCCTGCCCTATGTAATCACCCGGTTCACTGTCCATCACCAAGGCTGTATTTTGCGCAAACGCCGGGTGAACCAAAAGTCCAAGGACTGCGAAAAGTACAAGTGAAAATCGTCGCATCATAGGGGGGATTCTTTCAAAGGGGTTTAAGACGGTGGGACGACTTGCCGTGACCGCGAGCCGATCAAATACTTTCCTTGCGGTGTGCGCAAGTTATTTCTCAAGAACTTTTTCGGCTAAGGAAGGCCGGATCAGATTCGCTGCCACGACGAGTTCCAGCAGACGGAGGGCGAGAACAGACGCCTGATCAAACTCCGAAGACGCATCGGGGAACTGAACGTCTAACGCCTGGGGATCAAGAGCACGATCGGGGTCACAAGCAGGGGCAATGCGAACCAGAGGAAGCAGAAGAGGAAGAGTTCATGGGGCGGTGTAAGGGATCGGCATGATCCCCTCGGTGCGGGCTTCGTCGAGGTCGATGAGCTGATAATTGGGGTCGTTGGCCTCAAACTTCGCTTTGTTCTTTTCCAGATCGTCGGTCGCGATCTGAATCGCTTTCGCGAATGTTTTCCAAGCCTTCTCGCCGCGAACTTTCTCGTCGAGCTTGCCGCGCAAGGACGTGAGCGCCTTGGGATCGTCGCTTCGCTCTTCGTCGGCTGCGTTCGCCGCGCCGATGACCGTGGTCTCGAGACCGACGAAATCGGATTTGTCGGGCGTGAGATAGAAACCGACATACATGTGGCCGGGAATGGTGACGAGGAACGGTTTGATTGAAATTTTCCGCAGGATGGAAGCGAAAAGCACGCTGCCATCAACGCAGTTGGCCTGCGTGTTTGTGATCGATTGATCCAGGAACCGGACATACTGGCTGTAAACGACTTCTGATCCCCCCGGCGTGGTCGTGGTGGAGCTATACTGAATCCCGCGTTTCTGGAGCGCGGACCAGATGGCGAAGACCTGTCTGGCCACTTCCGCCGGATCGTTCCTCTGATAACCAAGGAACGCGTTGACGGTCTTCGTCGCGAGCGCTTCCTGCAAAACTTTGTCGAGGAACGGATGGTTCTCGTTCACATAAGCGGTGAACATCCACCCGATCTCCGCCGAGCCGGCGACGAAGTTTTCATCGTCGAGAGTTTCTTCTTCGTTCGAGACGCCGAATGGGCAATCATTGATCGAACGGACCTGCAGCGTTTCCGACTTCTCCTCCGCAGGTTTCCCATCGAGCTCGACCGCGAAAGAGACGTTCAACGGCATCTGCTGCGTCATTTTCAGCAGCTTCTCGAACTTATAATTCACTTTCGGCGCGATGTAATATTCCTTGCCGGCTTCTGGCAGCTCGCCGCTCCAGGTCGAGGCCGCCATCAAATCGTTTTCTTTCAGCGTGACTTTTACCTTCACATTCGCAATGGCTGGCTTGATGGAGACGCCGACCAGGCCGAACCGTTCGCCGAGAAGGTAAGGATCGGGGGTTTTCGCTTCCGCGTCGTCTTCCTCGATGGGACGAACTGTTGCGGTGGCGATGAGCAGCGAGGGGAAAAGCTGGTGATCCATGTTCGATTCCGGCGTCCACTCAACTTCGGCTGCACGGCCGATGGACGTGAGCGAAACGGCGGCGGCGCCGGCAAGAAACGAAAGGTAGGACTTCATGAGGCATGTTGCCCGCCGAACATTCCGAAAGACAAGCAATTACCCGAAGGACGAAAGGCTTGCGCTTCCGCGGCCTTTCCGGCACAAGAACCCCCGTATGCAAATACATGTCGCCCGGAATGGACAACAGCTGGGGCAATATGCGATCGAGGAGGTCAACCGCAAGCTCGCCGATGGGACGCTTTCGCCGACAGACCTGGGATGGCACGAAGGAGCGGCCGGATGGGCTCCGCTTTCCAGCATTGCCGGTGTAACAATGCCAAAGGCACCCGCAATGCCGATCCCTCCTCCGCCCGCGCCCTCCCCGGCGCCGACCGCATACCCCGCGCGGCCCGCACAAAGCAGCGTGGGCGGCATCGCGCCTCAGCCGGTCCAGAGCTACAAAGGGATGGCCATCGCCAGTTGGATTCTGCTCGGTCTCACAGCGCTTTTATCGATCATTCCGGTGCTCGGTTTCGCGTCCTGGGTTCTGGCCTTCATCGTTATTCCCGTGGCGTTCATCCTGGCGATCGTAATTCTGACGCGTGGCGGAAAGACGCAGGGAATTCTCATTCTGATCTTTTCCGTGGTCGTCCTGCCGGTGTTCATACTTGTCGCGTCGCTCGCGTCGACTTTTATTCTGGGCGCTGCGGTGACCGAGCGTGAGAAAGCGCAGGAGAAGCTGATCATGGGAAACCTGCGCACGTTATCCGAGGCCAAAGCGAAATGGGTCGCGCAAACAAAGGTAACGGATGGAGCAAAGGTGACGGTGGCGGGTCTGACGGCTTACCTGGATGGCAAAGAGGTGAAATCGATCGTCGGTGAAACCTACGACCCAAAGCCAGTAGGTCAGGAACCAACCGCGACACTGCCCGCGACGAAATCGCTCGCGAGCCATAAAAAAGGTGCAGTCCTTACCGCCAGTGGATCCTCTCTAGCCACGGACACATCGTCTTCGTCAGATTTGGAAACAGAAGACAAAGCGCCTTCACCGACAGCAAGCCCCCAGGAGCTGTAGGCGAATCGAGCGCAGCCTGCGCGTCTTGTCGAACAACGGCGGCTGTCCATTTGTGCCGCGCGATGTAAGCTTTTGAAGCATTGCGTGAATCCTCCTCGCACCCATCCGACGGAATGGTTCGATTTTAAAAATGGCCGAGAAACCTATGAACATTTTTCCGGAACAACCTGCGCATTTGTTTACTCCGCTCCAATTGCGGGACATCCGGTTGCGGAACCGCATCGGCGTTTCTCCCATGTGCCAGTACTCGAGCATCGACGGCTTCGCGAGTGACTGGCATCTCGTCCATCTCGGCAGTCGCGCGGTGGGCGGTGCGGCGCTCGTCATGACGGAAGCAACAGCTGTCCTGCCGGAAGGACGCATCAGTCCGGAAGATCTGGGACTTTGGAAAGACGAACAGATCGAGACGCTCGCGCGGGTTTTTCGGTTCATCGAAACCCAGGGCGCGGTTCCCGCCATGCAACTCGCGCATGCGGGCCGGAAAGCGAGTACCTCTACGCCATGGAAAACCGGGGAAAATAGGGTCGCGGAAAAAGATGGCGGCTGGCGGCCAATCTTTGCGCCGAGTCCGTTGCCGTTTTCCCCGGACGATATAGTTCCAACAGAATTGAATCACGCGGGAATCGAGCGCGTCTTGCACGCATTCGCCGATGCGTCCCGGCGGGCGCTAGACGCCGGCGCGAAGGTGATCGAGATCCATGCCGCGCATGGATATCTGCTCCACAGTTTTCTGTCGCCTTTGAGCAATCAACGCACCGACGAATACGGCGGTTCGTTCGATAATCGGACCCGCGCGCTCCGCGAAGTGGTCGCGGCCGTTCGCACTGTCTGGCCAGAACGCTTTCCGCTTTTCGTCCGCATTTCCGCGACCGATTGGGTGGAGGGAGGCTGGGATATCGAGCAATCGGTGATGCTCGCGCCGCAGCTCCAAAAACTGGGCGTCGATCTGATCGATTGCTCATCCGGCGGCGCCGTCCCGGGAGCGAAGATTCCCGTGGGGCCGGGCTACCAGGTTCCCTTCGCCGAGCGGATCCGCCATGAAGCCGGCATCCCGACGGCCGCAGTTGGGATGATCACGATGCCGGAACAAGCGGACCAAATCATTCGAACAGGCCAAGCCGACATGGTCTTACTCGCTCGCGAATTTTTGCGCGATCCGTATTTTCCGCATCGGGCCGCGGTTGCGTTGCAGCAAAACCTCAGCGTTGCCGATCAATATCGACGCGCGTTTCCGTCCGCGTAGCCGAACTCATTCCGCGTTTCAGCCGGTGGATCGTGCGCTCAGTCGCGCGATGTTTGTCTTGCGGCTACGCGGCCATTTTTTTGGCATCGACCGACGGAGCGCTCGATCCACTTCCGCTGCTCACCATTCAAGTGACACAGTGCACTAGTCGCCGAAAAGACGGATTGAATCGCGATGCGGGTTCGGCCAGTTTCTCCGCCAGTGACCATTTTTCATGATCCACGGTGCATTGATTACTCCATGCCCGGGCACCCAGAGCGGCCGGCGCGGATCGTGCGCACCGTTCCGCTGCTGAAGTCCCGCCACCCGAACTGGGAATGGCGGGCGCCAGGCGCGGTCACGGACGAAATGTTGCTGCGAGCACACACCCGCGCGCATCTCGACCGCGTGAAAGGCGCGACGGAGGACTTCGATGCTGATACCGCGGCGCATCCCGGCATATACGAACATGCGGCCCGCGCGGCGGGCGCGGCAGTGGACGTGGCGCGAACGGCGCTGCACGGGCAGCGTGCTTTCAGTTTGATGCGCCCGCCCGGTCACCACGCGACGCGCGATCACGCCATGGGTTTTTGTTATTTCAGCAATATCGCGATCGCCACGCTCGACGCGCTCGCGAACGGCGCGGAGCGCGTGGCGATCTGGGATTTCGATGCGCACCATGGCAACGGGACAGAAGACATTGTGGCGAACAATCCGCGCGTCGCGTTCGCCTCCATTCACCAGTTTCCGGGCTATCCAGGAACAGGGACACGCTCGTTTGGCAACATCCACAATTTTTCCGTCGCGCCGCTTACGCCGCGCTCGGAGCATGTCGCCGAGGTGCAACGCGCGCTCGATCAGCTCGTGAGATTCAAGCCCGATCTGCTTCTCGTATCCGCGGGCTTCGATGCGTATGCGGGCGATCCGATCACCGAGATGACGCTCGAACCGGAAGACTTCGCGACGTTCGGTGGGTGGCTCCACGAAACGAATATTCCGGCGGGGGCCATCCTGGAAGGCGGCTACAGCGATGAATTGCCGGAGCTGATCGACGCGTTTTTGAGCGGGTGGATCGTGCGCTCCGGCGCGCGATGACAAGAAATGGCCCCGAAAGCGTTCAGGGCGTCGAATTGGCATCGCGCGACGGAGCGCGCGATCCACCTATCGCAAAATCGCTTCGATCTTCCTCATCACCTGGTCCGTCAGTTTATCGACGAGCTCGCCGGCTTTCATGTTTTCTTCCACCTGCTTCGGCTTGGACGCGCCGGTGATCACCGTGCTGACGTGCGGATTCTTCAAACACCATGCAAGCCCAAGCCGCGGCAGCGTCGTTCCAAGATCGTCCGCGACCTTCGCCAGCTTTTTCACTTTCGATAAGCGCTTCCGCGCTTCATCGGTCTCGAACTGTTCGCGCAACCACGCGTAATTTTTCAATGAAATCCGCGTGTCGCCCGGAGCACCGTCATTGTATTTCCCGGTAAGCAGTCCGGACGCAAGCGGCGACCAAATTGTGAGGCCGAGGCCGACTGCCTCGTAGAGCGGCTCGAATTCCTTTTCGACACGATCGCGGTGAAACATGTTGTATTGCGGCTGCTCCATCGTGGGCGGGACAAGCCGAAGCTCGCTCGCGATTCTGTGCGCCTCGGTGATCTCCCACGCGCTCCATTCCGACGTGCCCCAGTAGAGCACCTTGCCTTGCGCGACGAGATCGCTCATCGCGCGGACCGTCTCTTCGATCGGCGTGTTCGGATCGGGCCGGTGGCAAAAATAGAGATCGAGATAATCGACGCGCAGCCGGCGCAAGGCCGCGTGACACGCCTCGATCACATGTTTCCGGCTGAGCCCCTCCTGATTCGGGAGATCGCCGCCCCAGAAAACCTTGCTCGAAACAAGAAACGTATCCCTCCCCCAACCCCGTCGTTTCAGGATCTTGCCCATCACGATCTCGGCCTTGCCGCTCGCGTAGGCTTCCGCGTTGTCGAAAAAATTAACGCCCGAATCATACGCGATGGTCATCAGCCTTTCCGCGGTCGCTTCGCTGATCTGCTGGGCAAAGGTCACCCAGGCGCCAAACGAAAGTTCACTCACCTGCAATCCCGATTTTCCGAGCCGTCGATATTTCATAGCCGCATCACAAACTGCCATTACCGGAGAAAAGACAAGGGCTCGAGAGCCAAAAACTTTTTTGGCAATCGGAAGTATGGCGGTGAATAGTGGCCGCGTAATCGGGCCGTAGCACAGCTTGGTAGTGCGCTTGAATGGGGTTCAAGAGGTCGCGGGTTCGAATCCCGCCGGCCCGATATTCTTCTTAAGCCGCGCTCTATGCGCTCTTCTGTAGCGGCGCTCTATGAGCGCCGATGATCGTGGTTCGAGGGTGATCGAAATGGAACCGACGGCAGTCATAGACCGCCGCTACAGGGCCCGCATTGCAACTGCCTGCCGGTGGCATTACCGTCCGCGCCTATGTTAAGCGCTGGAATCGTCGGCCTGCCGAATGTCGGCAAATCGACGCTCTTTAACGCGGTCACCCGCACGCGAAAAGCGCAGGCTGCGAATTACCCGTTCTGCACAATCGATCCGAACCTCGGCGTCGTCACGGTTCCCGACGGCCGGCTCGAAACACTCGCGAAACTGTCGCACTCGCAAAAGATCATCCCGGCCGCGATCGAGTTTGTGGACATCGCGGGTTTGGTTAAAGGGGCGAGCGCGGGCGAAGGTCTCGGCAACCAGTTCCTCAGCCACATTCGCGAGGTCAACGCGATCGTGCAGGTCGTCCGTTGTTTCGAGAACGCAGACATTCATCACGTCAGCGGCACGATCGATCCGGTTCGCGATATCGAGGTGATCAACACCGAGCTCGTCCTGGCCGATCTCGCCTCGTTGCAGAAGCGGCACGATCGTCTGCAAAAGGAAGTCCGCGCCGGATCGAAAACGGCCAAGGCGGAGGTCGCCGTCATCGACAAACTTCTTCCACACCTCGACGCCGGGAAGCCGGCTATCACACTCGAATTCACGGACGAGGAGAAAGCCGTGGCGCGCGACCTTTTCCTCCTGAGTTCGAAGCCCACGCTTTTCGCCTGCAACGTCGCCGAATCCGATCTGGCCGCGATTTCGCAAGAGCTCGAGGCAAACGCCGCGTTGCAACACGTGCGCGCGGTCCAGGAATACGCCCGCAACCACTTCGCGACCGAAGCGGTCGTGATCAGCGCGCAGATCGAAAGTGAGCTGGTGGATTTGAGCGAAACCGAAGCGCAGGAATATCTGCGGGACCTTGGCGTCGCGGGCAGTGGCGTAAGCGCGCTCATTCGCGCTGTCTATCACCTGCTCGGCCTGCGCACTTACCTAACGACTGGTGAAAAGGAGACGCGCGCCTGGACCATTCGCGCCGGCGACAAGGCGCCGGCCGCCGCGGGCGTGATCCATTCGGATTTCGAGCGCGGCTTCATCGCCGCCGAAACCGTCCATTTCGACGACCTCGTCTCGCTGGGTTCTTTTGCCAAGGCGCGCGAGTCCGGCAAACTGCGGATTGAAGGAAAAGATTACGTTGTGCGCGACGGCGACGTCGTCGAATTCCGCTTCAACGTCTGAGCACGAATGCAGGGACGAATTAGGAAAAGAAGAAAGGAGATCCCTGGTCTTCTTATTTCCTGCCTTCCTGCTTTCCTGATCATTTCTTTATGTATCGTTAGGCTGCGTAGAGTATCCGGCCGCATTGCTCGCAGTTGACGATCTCCTTGCCGTTCTTCACTCGGTGAGCCGTCTGCGTGGTCACTTTCATGTGACAACCGGTGCAAACTTCATGGTCGAGCGCGACGATGGCGGCGTCACCTTTGCTCGCAAAGAGACGCTCGAACCTTCCGAGCAAGTCTTCATTAATTTTGCCAGCCAGCTCGGTTCGTTCGACCGTCAATTCGTTCAGACGCGCCTCGAGCGTTTTTCCCTTTTCTTCGAGATCGGCCATTTGGCGCGCGATCGATTCCCGAGAGCCCGACGCTTTCTTTTCTTCCGCGCTCACTTCGACTTTCAGCTTTTCAGCCTGATCCATCAGTTCGAGTTCCTGGTCTTCAATCAGCCGAATTTCCTTTTCGTAACGCTCAATTTCATTTCCCATCGCGCGGAATTCGTCGTTTTTGCGCGTCTCATATTGCTGGGTCTTCAAACGAGAAATGCTTTCCTGCCGCGTCCCCGCGTCCAGCTCGAGCCTTTTCCGGTCCATCTCGAGATGCTGCGCTTTGTGCTTTAGTGCCGCGAGAGCGGCGACGCTGGCCGCGAGTTGCGCCTCGAGATTCTGACGCTGCAACGGCAGGTTTTTTATCTCCGTCTGGATTTGTTTGATCTTTTGTTGCCGATCTTGAAGGACGAGCAACTGCTCCAGTTCCGCTTGCACGCGCGAATGTTATGGGCGGAGCGAAGTGCCGTCAATCGCGGGGAGCGCGGCCGTCGCCAGCCTTTTCAATAAGTTTCAACCGGTGACCGTTTCCCGTCTTCGGGGCTTCTCTTGGCGGCTTCCTCTTCGCCCAGGACCGCGACACGCAAATCCCATATGCTCCCGTCGATCTTCTTGAAGGCGGATTCCGAAAATGCATGCGGTGCCTGTAACTTCGTTTTTGTGCGAGCAACACTCTCAAGGGCACGTTCGACCTGCGCCGGCGGCAGTTTGCCCAGCGTGCGATGCACTTCTTCGATCGAAGGGATGCGGTGGCAAATCATCGCCAGGTCGTTCCCGGCTTCGAGCGCGAGCCGAATGGTTTCCTCGAGACCGTATTCATTCAGGATGGCGCCCATATCGAGGTCGTCTGTCATGATCAGGCCGTCGAAGTGGAATTCGTCTCGCAGCAAATTCGTTACAATCCGCCGCGACAAGGAGGCCGGCCTTCTCACCGGGTTGAAGCACGGGTACCAGCCGTGACAAATCATCATGCTGTCGACCGACGGCGTAAAATGACGAAAGACCGCGAGCTCCTGCTCATCCAACTGCTCGAGCGAGCGTTCGATTTTGGGGAGATCATGATGAGCGTCCACAGTTGCGGCTGAATAACCGGGAAAGTGTTTGCCGCAGCTCAAAATTCCCTGCTCCCGCAATGCGTCGTTGAACGCGCCCGCCAGTGCGACGACCTGTTCGACGGTCTTGCCGTAGCAGCGGCCCCGCAATGAATTATCGGCTTCATCGTCGAAGGAGATGTCGAGCACCGGACAGAGATCGAGATTGAATCCGAAGATGCGCAGCAGCTGGCCGGTAATTTCCCCGTGGCGCCTAACGAGTGCAACATCGTTCCGGTCGCGCAATTGCTGCGCATTCGGCGGCTCGTTCCCGATGAGCCGCAAGCGCGAAACGCGGCCTCCTTCCTGATCGATCGTGATGATGGGCTCGATTTCGCTGAGACCGCGCAGGTCATCGATCAACTTCCGGAGCTGCCGCGCGCTTTGAATGTTGCGGCCAAAAAGAATGAATCCACCCGGCTGGACGCGCCGAAATAATGCCACGGTTTCCGAATCCAATTCGATCCCCGGAACTCCGGTAAGGATCAGTTGACCCAAGGAATCGCTCTTCATACCGTCAGACTAAATTTCATGTTTGCCGCCGGAAACAAAAAACGCCTGGCCGCCGCGATCTGGTCGTTCCTGGTCTGCGCCACGGCGCAGGCGGTGCAACCTGGTATCGGGGCGAGCCCGAGCAAACTGAATCTTCTCTACAGAGTCCACGGAAGCGTACCTGTTGTACTAACCATGTCCGGACCAAATTCCAGCCGCCCCGGTCTGTCGAGGCGCCGGTTCACCCAGACACGGCGACAGAGCGCCGTGGCTACAGTGCCAAATAAACGCTTCGCTTGAAAAAGATCGGCATCTTCGGTGGCACCTTCGATCCGATCCATCACGGTCACTTGATTTTGGCGCGTGAAGCGCGCGAAGTGCTGGGTCTCGACGCGGTGATCTTTATTCCGGCCGCCGCTTCGCCCCACAAATTGGATCAAAAGCTCACGGCGCCCGATGTCCGTTTGGAAATGTTGCGCGCTGCGATCGAAAGCGAGCCTGGTTTTGGATTCGATCCAATGGAACTCCAGCGTTCTTCGCCGTCCTATGCCGTCGACACAGTCGAGGCGCTCCGCAAACGCGAGCCGGACGTGGAGTTGTTCTATCTCATCGGAGAAGACAACGTCGGCCGCCTCACGACGTGGCACCGTTTTGCTGAACTGTCCGCAATGGTGCAATTCGTCGTCCTCGATCGCAGCGGAGTAAAAACCGAACATCCGTATCACACGATTCGACGGCATCTGGATATTTCCGCGACGAATATCAGAAACAGGGTTGCCACGGGGCATTCCATTCGTTATCTCGTACCATCGGCGGTCGAAAAGATTATCCGTGACCGCCAGCTTTACAGGGAGCCTCAAAAATAACCCCGGAAAACTTAGCCAAAACGTGCGCTGACCTCGCGGCGAATAAAAAAGCGGAGGAGATCGTGGTCCTCGATCTCCAGGGAATTTCGACCTTTACCGATTTTTTTGTGATCTGCTCCGGCACGTCAGAGCCGCACCTGAAAGCAATCGCCGGCGAAATCGAAGGGCGGCTTAAAGCCGATTATGGCCTGCGCCCTGTCTCGATCGACGGATTTCCGGCGAGCCAGTGGATCGTGCTCGATTACATGCAAGTCATCGTGCACGTTTTTCATCGCGAAAAACGCGAGTTCTACAGCCTGGAAGACTTGTGGGGAGACGCCCCTCGCCTGGCGTGGGAGCCAGCCGAAGAGAGACGCTAAACTTCGGGCCGCCGACCCGCTATTTTTTCTGCGGTGTGGCGGACGCCTTCGCTGCTGGCGTCGGGGGCGCCGCCGCTGATGGGGTGATGGGCGCCTTGCCTGACGACCCGGGGGTTGGCGATGCCGGAGCGGCCTCCGGCGCCTTGATGCTGAGCAGTTCCACCTCGAAAATCAGCGTCGAATTCGGACCAATATCCTTGCCCACCGCGCGCTCCCCGTACGCGAGAGCCGCCGGAATAAAAAGCTGATATTTGGAACCGGGCTTCATCAGCTGCAACGCTTCGGTCCAGCCTTTGATGACGCGATTGACGGGGAAGGTCGCGGGTTCATTACGCTTGTAGGAACTGTCGAATTCAGTTCCATCCAGCGTCGTGCCCTTGTAATTGGTCACGACCGTATCCGTCTCCTTCGGCGGCGCTCCAGTCCCTTCTTTCAGGACTTTGTATTGCAACCCGCTCGCGGTCGTTTTCACTCCATCCTTCTTTTTGTTTTCCGCGAGGAATTTTTCACCGGCGGCCGCATTTTTTTCCGCTGCCTCTTTGCTGGCCGCCGCTTGTTTTTCCATCATTTCTTTTTGGAGCGCCGTCATCGTTTCCTTGACCTGCTCTTCAGTCAAAAGAGGTTTGTTGCCGCTGAGACCGTCTTTCAACCCCTTAAAAAGCGTGTCGGGATTCACGTCCATTTTCCCTTTTTTCAAGGATGTGCCGAGCTCGAGGCCAATGCTGTAGCTCGCTTTGCTTTTTTGATCTTTAAGTTCTGTCTTGTCCTGCGCTAAACCAATTGAGGCAATGAGGACTGAGGCGAGGCAAATGATAAGACGATTCATAAGAATGATGGAGACGGACGCTGTTAGGATTTCTAGTCTGGGCGCAGCGGGAACTGCCATGCTAATGAATAAAGTTCAATCGTCAAGCGGGGGCGCGGAGCGCGGATCGCGGAAAATGACGGTCCTAACGGCGCTTTTTCTCCTGGTTTCAGCCGTTGGCGCCACGGCAGCGATCAATCTCTCGCCGGCTGACACGCGGCGCATTGGAAAAAGGATTTGGCAAAACGAGTGCAATGGAACTTTGGCCGGTCTTACTTCGTGGAATGCCGGGGAGAATTTCGCGTCACTCGGCATCGGTCACTTCATCTGGTACCCGAAAGGGCAGCGTGGCCCGTTCGAGGAGAGTTTCCCAAAATTCTTGAGCTTTGCCGGCGAGAATCGGGCGGTTCTGCCAGTCTGGCTGCAGCACCTCGCCGCTGGTGATTCTGGCGCCCCGGATTGTCCCTGGAATTCGCGGGCCGAATTCAATCAAGCAAGCCAGACGGTTCGGATGAAAGAACTGCGCGAATTTCTCGCGAAAACCGTTAATCTTCAGGCGGAGTTTCTCGTCGAACGTTTGCGACAAGCGCTTCCGAAAATGCTCGCCGAAGCGGCCCCGTCCAAGCGAACGCAGGTGCGGCAACAGTTCGACCGCTTGGCCGGTTCGGCGATGGGATGTTATGCACTGGTTGATTACGTGAACTTCAAAGGAGAAGGTGTTCTTGCGACCGAGCGATATGCGGGACAGGGTTGGGGTCTGTTACAAGTCCTCGAAGGAATGTCCCAAGAAAGCAGTGGTCGAGAAGCCGTGAAAGACTTTGCTGAATCCGCGAAAAAAATTCTGACCAATCGTGTTCGTAACTCGCCGCCCGAACGAAACGAATCGCGCTGGCTCCCGGGCTGGCTCAATCGAATCAACACTTACGTCCAAACTTAACTTGTGACCTTCCATCTCCTTATCCCAACGGTCGCGGCCGCCCTTATCCTTCTCGCTTGCGATACCGCTTCCGGCCAGTTGGCGCGGCACACTCCCCCCCGGCCGGCGCCCTCCCCGAGCGCACCGCTTAATCAACCGATGCGAAAAGCTTCGGATCTGATAAAAACCCAGCCGCCAATGAGCACGAACGCGTCTGTGCTACAGAGCGTCACACCAGATAACGCGCACGTGCTCGTTTCAATCTCAAAACAGCGCGCCTACCTGATGACGGGCGATCAAATCGCGATCGACAGCCCGATTTCATCCGGCAAACGCGGGCACACTTCGCCGACTGGAAGATTTACGATTCTGGAAAAGGACAAAGACCATCACTCCACGCTCTACGGCGACTACAAAGACTCCAAGGGCCGCACGGTACGGGGCGGCATCAGTGCGCATATCGATTCAGCGCCGAGCGGCACGCATTTCGTCGGGGCGTCAATGAAATGGTTCATGCGCTTGACCGGGGAGGGCGTTGGAATGCACGTCGGAATTCTTCCGGGCTACCCCGCATCACACGGCTGTATCCGCATGCCGGAGCCGGCCGCCGCACTCTTCTATTCGCACGTGAAAGTGGGAACGCCGGCTGTCGTCGAGCCGTAGGGGAGACCCTGCTGAAATCGGAAGACGCATCTACGCCAGCAATGACCGCCGCAGCATTTCCAAGGCAGCCTGCGTCGTCAGCTCCTTGAACGTCGGCCTGTCATCAGGGAATCGAAAACTTCCGAACTGAGTCGTAGCGCCCTCGGCTGCCAACGCGACGAAGACTGTGCCAACCGGTTTTTCTTCCGTGCCGCCGCTGGGTCCCGCAATTCCGGTCGTTGCCAGGGCGAAGGTCGCGTTCGCTTGCTGCCGCGCGCCTTCTGCCATCGCTCGCGCTACATTTTCGCTCACGGCCCCGTGTGCCGAGATGAGGCGCGGATCGACGCCCAACATTCCCTCCTTGGCCTCGTTGGCATACGTGACGTATCCCGCCAAAAAGACAGCGGAGGCGCCCGGCACGTTCGTGATTCGATGAGCGAGAAATCCGCCGGTGCACGATTCCGCCACCGCCAGCGTTTGCTCCCTTTCCGTCAAAAGTTTCACGACCACTTCTTCCAGGCTTCCACCGTCGCTGGAGAAAACCGACGCGCCCAGCCCCGCCGTAATGATCGCTTCCGCCTGATCAAGCGCCGAACGTTCGCCGATGATTCGCAGATCAACCTCTCCCGGGCGCGCGCAATAACCGAGCTCAATTCCGGTGATTTGGTGCAGGCGCTTCCCGATTGCCTCTTCAACGAGGGATTCGCCCATCCCCGCGATGCGGTAAGTCCGGCGATCGGTCGCAGATTCTTCGGGAACAATTTCCCGGAGGATCGGCAGCACCGAACTCCTAAACATCGGTTGCAACTCGCGCGGCGGGCCTGGCAGAAGAAATAGATGCGGCGATTTCCTCGCCGACGCTGCGTCAGCGGCAAGATACAAGCCCGGGGCCGATCCGTTTTCATTCGGCAAGACAGTTGCACCCTGCGGCACTTCGGCTTGTCGCGATGTTCGGTCCGTCAGCCTGAAGCCCCGACGTGCGGCTCGATTAGCGATTGCGGCCATGATTGCCGCATCGTGGCGCAATTCCAGTCCCAAGAATTCCGCCGTGATTTCCCGTGTGACATCGTCGGTCGTCGGACCAAGACCACCGGTCACGAAAATGAGATCCGCGTGCTCTGATGATTCGGCCAGGGCCTCGCGAATCGCCGGACCGTCTGGCACCGCTAATTGTCGATCGACGCGCAACCCCAGCGGAAAGATTTCCCGAGCGATGAAGGCAAGGTGGGAATTAAGCACATCGCCGAGCAAGAGCTCCGTGCCGGTGTTGATGACGATCGTTTTCATCGCGCGTGTCCCAAGGCCACGGTTTGAATGTCCAACGTCCAACGCGCAACGTCCAACTTCAGAAGGGCTGTAACCCGCCGCCGATTGCCTCCACCTCGGGGGTGCGTTCGGCCTAATTAATGGCTGAGGTCGGACAGGCGTGTTCCGAGTCCAACGTTGGACGTTCAGCGCGAACCGCTCGCTCTCACGCCGCGTCTTTGTCCTGCTTCTTGCGAATGAGCGGGGGTTTCTTCCCTTCGACCACCGCACGATTGATCGTCACCTCGGCGATGTCCTCGCGGCTCGGAACTTCGTACATGATTTCGAGCATGATCCGCTCGAGCATGGAACGTAGAGCGCGGGCGCCAGTGCCTTTCGTCACAGCTTGAGCCGCGAGCGCTTTCAAAGCGTCCTTGGTCACGCTAAGCCGAACACCCTCCATCGCGAAGAGTTTGGTGTACTGCTTGATCATCGCATTCTTCGTCTCCGTCAAAATGGCGACCATCTCTTCCTCAGTGAGA
>DASVJK010000004.1:0-10520 GCA_036385955.1 Chthoniobacterales bacterium
CACGGACAGGGCCATCCCACGATCGACTCGCTGTCACAACTTGCTCCGGGAAGATATCTGAGCAGCCCGGGTCTCTGGATCGGGCTGGTAGTCGCTGTGGGATTCATTGCCGCAGCAGTACGGCTGCGCCGTTATCGGGGATCGCTTTGATCTACAGGCACGCACAATTCAAAAATCGAATACTGTCAACCGATCATGTGCCTCACTGAGAGGCACACGCAAATCTAACAAGGAGAATATCAAATGAAACACAGTGTTATGTTAACCATCGCGTCTCTGCTCTCGATCCTCTTCTTTACGTTTCACCTGGCGGACGACATCGTCCGCGGGTTTGAGCCTGGAACGGCCACAAACCTCAGTGCTGTACCCACCTTTGTCGTTTGGCTGTACGGAACGCTGGTGCTCTTTGAACGACGATCGGGGTACATCATCACCCTCCTCGGAGGGCTCTTTTCGTTGGTCGTCCCCATCGCCCACACGAGGGGGAAGGGTTTCGGCGTCGCCAGCAGCCTCGGCCACTCCAGCGGCCACTTCTTTTTCGTCTGGACGCTGCTCGCGATCGGCGTGACCGGGCTTTTTTCGGTCATTCTCTCGGCGCGCGGACTGTGGAGCCTGCCATGGCGCCGCCCCCGGTCAGCGCCGAGTTCACGCGTGCCTTCCGCCTCGTCGGTCGATCAATCTGGGCCGTTAGCTTAGAAAAGTGTCCGAGAAAATCGAAATCATTCGCAGGCTGCTGGGCACTCTCGTGGTGGCCATCGGTGCCTTGGGTTGCGCGCTTCAGTTGTATCGGTTCTCGCGCGGCAAGACGAGGCCGGTGCCTGTCATCACGCTGGTTATTATCGGATCGACCGCTTTGGTTACTGGTCTGCAATTCGTTTTTCCTGAAGTTCTCACTGCGCTTCGACGCAATCGAGAGGCGTTACTAACGGGAGAGTGGTGGCGAATGGTGACGCCGCTCTGCTCTGATGCTATGGCTGCTCATGAAGTGGGTGGATGCTCAACGGTGGAAGGAACAAGCCTCGTTAGGTAGATGAACATAAAACGAATACTAAAATGGAGTACGCGCGCGCTTTTGCTCATCTTGATATTGGCCTTCCTGGTGGGATTCATCGCTTACTGGAAATCGACTAATGACTGTGATCGCAACACCGGTGCTCCGGCAAATCCTATGAAAGCTATCGTTCATTGCGAGTATGGGGGACCCGAAGTTCTTAATCTGGTAGATGTTGAGAAGCCGACTCCGACAGACAACCAGGTCCTGGTCAGAGTTCGCGCGGTCTCCCTGAATCCGCTGGACCTCATCATCCGCGGCCCATGGCTCGTGCGCCCAATCTTGGGAATGCGCAGACCAAAAAACATTCGGCTAGGTGTCGACTATGCGGGGACAGTTGAAGCAGTGGGCAAAAATGTAACGCAGTTCAAACCTGGCGACGAGGTGTTCGGCGGAACAAACGGGGCTTTGGCCGAGTATGTGTGCGTTCTGGCCGATCGCGCAGTCACACTGAAACCTGCGAACGTGACGTTTGAGCAAGCGACTGCTGTTCCCGTCGCTGCCATCACCGCTTTGCAGGGTCTTCGCGACAAAGGAAAGATTAAGGCTGGCCGGAAGGTCCTGATCAACGGCGCGTCCGGGGGCGTGGGCACGTTCGCGGTGCAGATAGCGAAATCATTCGGGACGGAGGTGACCGGCGTATGTAGCACGCGAAATCTCGACATGGTCCGATCAATCGGCGCAGATCACGTGATCGACTACACGAAAGAAGATTTCACCAAGACTGATCAACGGTACGATTTGATCTTTGACCTTGTCGGGAACCATTCGCGCTCAGAACGTCAGCGGATCTTGAATCCAAATGGCATCTGTGTTCTGGCCGGGATCGGAGGATCAGGACAACACCCGGAAACGTGGGGGCGTTTGGCTGGAAATCTAAAAGTCGCTCTGTTGTCGCGGTTCATTGACCAGAAGTTCGTCATGTTGATGGCGAAACTGAACAAAGAGGATTTGACCATCCTAAGCGATCTCATGCGCGCCGGAAAGGTGACACCGGTCATCGACAGGACGTACAAACTGAATGAGACCGCGGAGGCGATGCGGTATCTGGAGCAAGGGCACGCGCGAGGGAAGGTAGTAATAACGGTGGGCGAGGACAACAGACCTTAACCGACAAGACACCTGTGTTAGAAACGGTTAGCAAGATCCAAATTGTAGGGCGTCTGTGTCAGACGCCGATCCTGAGGAGAGCGATCGGCGTTTCACAGAAACGCCCTACAAGGGTTCTTGCACCCGCGTGTAGGGAAGAAATGGAATGACATCCACCACCATCGACAACTCACAACGCACGGCTGCAAAGGTTGCGGGAATCAGCTCTCTCATCGCAATGGCGATCGTCGTGTTCGCTAACTATGGGCTGTTAAACCCTCTTGTTGTTTCGGGCAATCCTGCGGAGACCGCTCGGAACATTTTGGCGCACGAAACACAATTTCGTATCACCGTCACCTGCTTTTTGGTTTACAGCGCGAGCGTTGTCGTTCTCCTCGCCGCGCTCTACGTGATTCTTAAGCCGGTAAATCGGGGCCTCGCCCTGGTTGGAGCACTCTTCCGTCTGGTCTTTGCCTTGTTGTGGCTTCTCACCACGCTTAACCTGCTGGGCGCGCTGCGACTCCTCGGTAGCGCGAGCTACTTGCAAGTCTTTGAACCAGACAGATTGCAGGCCCTGGCCAGGCTCTGCCTCGCCGCGAATTTCGACGACTATTACGTCGGCCTGCCGTTCTTCGCCCTGGCCTCCACGGTTTGCAGCTACTTGTGGTTGAAATCGAAATACATCCCAAAGGGATTGGCTGCCTTCGGCGTGATCTCATCAGCGTGGTGCGTGTTGTGCGCTTTCGTTTTCCTCATCTTCCCCGGCTTCGGCAAGCCAGTTAATCCGTACTGGTTCGATTCGCCCATGGCGCTTTTTGAAATGGCCCTCAGTTTTTGGCTGCTGTTTAAGGGATTAAGGTCGGGCTCGTCCTGTAGGGCGTCTGTGTCAGACGCCGGATCGGATAGCCCGCCGTCTCACAGAGACGGCCTACAATTCCCGGATTGAGAACAGACGACATGAACTCAATCAAGAAACAAGCTCGCTTCGCGGGACTCCTTTATCTCCTGGCCTGCCTTCCCGCACCCTTTGCTCTCCTCTATGTCCCGGGCAAGCTGATCGTGCCGGGAGACGCGACGGCCACGGCCAATCACGTCCGGACTTCGGAGATCCTTCTCCGCCTTGGCATCGGGGGCGAACTAATCAACGCCATCGCCTTCATCTTCGTGGTTTTCGCCCTCTACCAATTATTCAAGGAAGTTAACCGGCAACAGGCTGCGCTCATGGTGACCTTGTTTGTGGTCTCTGTGCCCATTTCATTTCTCAATGTGCTTAACGATATCGCGCCTTTGACCCTCGTCAGTGGCGCCAATTTCCTGTCAGTATTCGACAAGGGTCAGCTGGATGCCCTGGTCTACTTTTTCCTCCGTTTGCACAGTCAGGGATTTATCGTCGCCCAAATCTTCTGGGGGCTTTGGCTATTTCCGTTCGGAATTCTTGTCATTCGATCCGGTTTCATTCCCCGCGTCGTGGGCGTCCTGGTGATGATCGCCGGCTTCGGCTATGTGGTCAGTTCCTTCACTTCCCTGCTTCTGCCACACTACGCGCATGTTGTTGGCCAGGTCGGGTTGGTTCTCGAGTTTTGCGAATTGTCGGTGCTTTGGCTTTTGATCTGGGGTGCGAAGGAGCAACCATCCCGCGAGCAAACCGCTCTCGCCAGCGGTGGCTGAACTGCGTCTCGTTAGAGCCATGCGCGCGGACCGGTATTGGTATTGAATTGAAATATGATCGCGGTGCGCGATACATTTAAATTCCTTTTTATGAGCGGCTTTTTCGAGGAGTTGCAGCGTCGAAAAGTTTATCGAGTCGCGGCCGCCTACGTCATTGCGGCAGGATTCATCATTCAGATCGGATCGGCAGTTCTCCCGGCATGGGAATTGCCGAATTGGACACTACGCTTGGTCGTCGTGCTCTTGCTGATTGGGTTTCCGATCGCACTGATTCTCGGCTGGGCTTACGACATCACTCGACAAGGAATTCGAGCGACAGAGAAAACCGCAGCCGAAACGCACCTTCGTCGCAACATGATCGTCCTTATTGCAACCGGCGTGATCGTTTCGGCGGCGGCAGGTTTCTTCCTTTTGCCACGGGCCTCCGCCCGCAAGATCGACAAGTCAATCGCAGTGCTACCCTTCGAAAATCTGAGCGATGAAAAAGAAAATGCCTATTTCGCTGACGGCATGCAGGACGATATTCTGACAAACCTCTCGAAAATCGGCGATTTGAAGGTGATTTCGCGGACGTCGGTCATGTCGTATCGCGGCAACGGGATGCGCAACGCCCGCGACATTGGCAAAGCGCTTGGCGTGGCCACGCTTTTGGAAGGCAGCGTTCGCCGTATCGGCAATCGGGTGCGCGTGAACGTGCAGCTGATCGATGCCAACAACGACGAGCACATTTGGGCGGAGGATTACGACCGCGATTTAACCGACGTATTCGCCATTCAAACCGATCTCGCGCAAAAAATTGCCTCTGCTCTTCAGGCAAAGCTTTCTCCAAATGAAAAAGCACGTCTCGATCGCCGGCCAACCGAAAAGCCGGACGCCTATCTGCTCTTCGTTCAGGCACACGATTACGCCAGCCAGAGGGACATGTTCCGCGACACGTCGTTGAAGGCTGAGCCGCTTTTCGAACAAGCCATCAAGTTCGATCCAAACTTTGCCATGGCTTTTGCTGGTCTCTCCATGGTGGAGAGCTGGGCCTATCACAGCTTCGATCCGACACCCGGCCGCCGGGAAAAAGCCCGCCTCAACGCTGATGAGGCCTTGCGATTGCAACCGGATCTTCCCGAAGGCCATCTCGCACTCGGTTTCTCTTATTATTATGGCGACCGCGATTACGAGCGCGCCCTGGCCGAGTTCGAGATCGCCAGACGCGGCCTGCCGAACGAGTCCCAGGCCTATCTGGCCATCGGCTCCATTCAGCGGCGTCAAGGCAAGTGGGCGGAATCAACCACGAATTTGGAAAAAGCCGCCACCCTCGATCCGAAGAACACAAACGTCCTGATGAACCTTAGTTTCAGTTACATGGCGCAGCGGGACTTCGAAAATGACGACAAGATTCTTGATCGCATCATTGCGGCATCGCCGCAATCGTTTCAGGCGCGTGTCCTGAAAGGATTCGTGGCGGCCCAATGGAAAGGCGATCTTAGCGTGGCCGAAAAAGTATTTTCTTCAATTTCGCCTGAAACCGATCCGGAAGGTCTAATGACATTGGCCCGGTTTTGGATTCTGAGGCTACAGCGGAAATTTCCCGAAGCGCTTCAGGTCGTGCAACAATTTCGCGGCGAGGCATTGTCTAACGGAACGACTGCCCCTTGCCCGAAAGCTTTCCTGGAAGGCGAGATTTACCTGCTTCAGGGCGAAGAAGCGAAAGCTCGAACAGCTCTCGAAAAAGCCCGCGTTGTCTCAGACCAGCTGTTGCGCGCAGCCCCTGCAGATCCAGCTCGACACGCGCAGCACGGCCTTATCCTTGCGGCGTTGGGTCAAAAGCAGGAAGCCATCGCCGAAGGCAAGCGCGCAGTGGAATTGTTACCCGAATCCCAGGACGCCCTTGATGGGCCGCAAGGAACCGCTGCGCTCGCCCAGATTTATGCCTGGACCGGGGAATTCGACGAAGCATTTCGACTGCTCGATCATTTGCTCGTTATTCCAAACGGCCTCAACGTCCCAATGCTCAAGCTCGAGCCAAGCTGGGATCCACTGCGCAAAGACCCGCGCTTCCAAGCTTTGATCGACAAGTACAGCCCAAAGACCTAGCTCCAAGGCTTAACCAAAGAAGCGCTTCGTGCCAAGGAATTTCAAATCGTTAGACCATCAATCCTCATTCTTATGAAAGCACACTTACAACTCTTGATCACCGCAATCTGCACAACTGCGTTTTTGTTCGCAGGCGTAGCCTTGGCTCAGACACCAAATCCGAGCGTTGCCCCAATGATGAAGGCCATTGTTTATCGCGACTTTGGTTCACCCGATGTCGTTCGGCTTGAAGAAATCGAAAAGCCTTTTCCCACTGACGATCAAATCCTGGTCCGAGTTCGCGCGGCTTCGGTGAATCCACTCGACTGGCATTACATGGAGGGCACGCCCTACCTCGCCCGCCTGGTAGAATTTGGACTGCTCAAACCAAAGGTCACACGACTCGGCGTTGACTTTGCGGGGACGGTTGAAGCGGTTGGCAAGAACGTAACGCAGTTCAAACCAGGCGACGACGTATTCGGCGGGAAGACCGGCGCCTTCGCCGAGTATGTGGTTGTTCGCGAGGATCGAGCCGTGGTGCTGAAGCCGGCCAGCGTGACATTTGAGCAGGCGGCTTCTTTACCTATTGCGGCAATCACGGCATTGCAGGCTCTTCGCGACAAAGGGAAGGTTCAGCCTGGGCAGAAGGTCCTGATCAACGGCGCGTCGGGAGGTGTGGGCACCTTCGCGGTGCAGATCGCCAAGTCATTCGGCGCAGAGGTGACCGGCGTTTGCAGTGGGAGGAATGCGGACATGGTCCGATCAATCGGCGCGGATCACGTCATTGATTACACCAAAGAGGATTTCACCAAAGGCGGGCAACGTTACGACCTGATTCTAGACAACGTTGCGAACCGTTCGCTGTTAGAATGCCGGCGCGTTTTAAATCCCAAGGGGAAATACATCGGGATCGGAGGCGGAGGAGTAAACGACAATCGGTGGACCGGTCCTCTGATTGGTGTGATAAAAATGCTGGGGCTGTCGCCGTTCGTGACCCAGGAGGTGGGCATGATGCTGGCGGACATGAACAAAAAGGACTTTACCTTCCTCGCCGATCTCATCCAGGCTGGAAAGGTAACGCCAGTCATCGACAGGACTTACACGTTAAGTCAGGTCCCCGAGGCTCTTCGGTATCTGGAAGAAGGCCACGCTCGGGGGAAAGTAGTAATAGCTGTGGGAGATAACCCCTCACCAGTCAGCGCCAATCCCGCCACGGGTTCCGCGAGCACGACCGGACCCGTTCCCATTGCTCTTGCGCTGATCGGTGTCCCTCTTGGTGCGTTGATCGTGCCAATTGTCGCCGCACTCGCCCTCAATCGCCGCTTCCAGCGGCGCAATCCGGGCAAGAGGGGGTACAGGTGGGGCTACTATTTTAGCGTTATGTCATTCATCGCCGGCCTTGGTCTCGGCGCCTTTCTTGAATCCGGCGCCACTGCCGTGATCATCTGCGGCGTCATTTACGCACTCCTCGCATGGTTCTTCGCCCAGCGCTGCCACTGGGCTTGGGTCGCGCTTACGATTCTCAGCTTCAATCCTATCGCATGGATCATCAATGGTATCTACCTTCGGAAGCGTTGGGCGGAGGCTGCGATGTAAAGGATGAAGGATGAACATCTTTGTAGGGCGTCTGTGTCAGACGCCGGACTTGATTAACCCGCCGTCTCACAGAGACGGCCTACAATTCTTGGATTCATGAAAAATTTGCTGAGACAATTGCGTCAGCGCGCCGTCGATGTGAAGCCGGACGAGCTGCGCGCGCTCGGCCTCTCGTTCGTATTCAACTTCATCGGCGTGGGAACGCGCATCATGCGCACAGCATGAGCGCGAACGACGACGACGCGGACGAAGCGCAGACCGGTGCGTTTATGCGCGCACTGCAGCGCATCGTGGCCATCGAACCGCGCGAGATGCGTTCGATCGTGTGGTCGTGGCTTTATTTCTTCAGCTTGCTCGCTAGCACGTTCGTGCTGCGACCGTTGCGCGACTCGATGGGTTTGAACGGCGGCGCCGATAAATACCCGTGGCTCTTCACGGGGACGCTCGTCGCAATGGTGGTCGTCAGCCCGCCCTTCGCGCTGCTCGTGACAAAACTGCCACGCAAGCGGTTCATTCCGATCGTCTACCGCGTTTCGATGACGTGCCTGCTCGCATTCTGGCTGGCGCTGAAGTTCCTGCCGGAGAGCTCCAAGCTCGCGGCGGCGTACACGTTCTTCATCTGGTTCAGTGTGTTCAACCTGTTCGTCGTGTCCGTGTTCCGCGGGTTCATGGCCGACATTTGGCGCCTCGACCAGGCCAAGCGGCTCTTCGGTTTCATTGGCGTCGGCGGAACGCTCGGCGCGCTGGCTGGCTCGAAGATCGCGAGCTTGCTCGCGAAGCCGATCGGCAGTGTGAATCTGCTCTTCCTGTCGATCGTCCTGCTCGAGGTCGCGGTCTTCAGTGTGCGCCGTCTCGTCGTCATCCATCGCATTGATACGGCGCCGCCTGGACAAAATGCCACGCCGCCGGCGGCCGTCTCGACGTCGGACATGTGGCGTGGCTTGAAGCTCATCGTCAGCCAGAGTTATCTGCGCTGGATCGCGAGCTACACGTTCATGTACGGTCTCATCGGAACGTTCCTGTATTACCAACAGGGCAAGCTCGTCGATCTCACCATTCACGATCGCGACGTGCGCACTGAGTACTTCGCCAACATCGAGTTCTGGGTGCAGCTCGGCACGGTGCTCATCCAATTTCTGCTCACCGCTCGCCTGATCCGTTGGTTCGGCATCACGTTCGCGCTGATCTCGCAGCCGGCGATCGCGGTGCTCGGATGGATCGCACTGTCACTGGCGATGATCTACGGGCCCTGGCTCGGGGCGCGCGGTTTCACCGTGGGCCAGCTCGCGCCGGAATTGGCCGTCCTCGCGGGCGTGCAAATCCTGCTCCGCATCAGCAACTTTTCCACCGCGCAACCGGCGCGCGAGGCTCTCTACACCGTCGTCGAGCGCGAGGTGAAGTACAAGTCGAAGAGCTTCGTCGACACGTTCATCTATCGCCTTGGCGATTGCCTTGGGGCCTGGGCGTTCATGGGCATCCAAGCCGTCGGTGCGAGCCTCACAGCGATCGCAGTGTTGACCATTCCGATCGCGGGCGTGTGGGTCTTCGTGGGACGCTCGCTCGGCCGCAAGCAGCGCGAGCTCACGGATGGAGGGCGAGCGAATGCGAGCAACGTCGACGTCGCTCTCGATCCAGCGGAAACGGAAGCGTCACCGCCGTAGCCGTGAGAGCGCCAGCATCACGGCGCGGGGGTGGTGTGCGCTGAGTTTGTGGCTTGGCCGCCGCCCGGCAGCGCTCGCGCGAGAGGGTGGAGGAAAATCTTTGTAGGGCGTCTGTGTCAGACGTCGGATTCGATTAGCCCGCCGTCTCACAGAGACGGCCTACAGTGTCGGATTGCCGGTGCCTATCCGTCGGCTTCCTCCGATCGGAGCAAGTGCTGCTTCAGGAGCAGCTCGAAAAGCTCATAA
This sequence comes from Chthoniobacterales bacterium, assembly GCA_036385955.1. Taxonomy (GTDB): domain Bacteria; phylum Verrucomicrobiota; class Verrucomicrobiia; order Chthoniobacterales; family UBA10450; genus AV80. The sequence continues at coordinate 9,379 of DASVJK010000004.1, forward strand.
ACGGCGCTGCGCCGCTCCGCGAAGATGCATTGAATGCCGCGGCGCTTGGGAGAAATCCGATATTTGAAAATGACCCGGTAACCACCCACGCGCAGCCGGTGATATTCCTGTAATGGGCCTTCGAGCGCGCGAATGTCGCCGCGTTCTCTGGCTAATCCGCGGAGCGCCGTCCTCAGCACTCGCCGCGGCTCTGGAGCTTGTCGTGCCACGAAGCGGACGACCTGCTCCGAAAGCTCAACCCTTGTCTCCATTGATCGCGGCGAGCGGCAGAAACCGGGTCTTCCCCTCCTCGTAATTGCGCAGCGCCTTCATCGCGGCGGGATTGCCGAGCAGTTCCAGCGTTTCCATAATCGCATCCATCCGTCCCCGCGAGATGAGATAAGCCACCGTTTCTTCGTGCCGCGTGATCGCGATTGAGCCTTCTGCCGCCGTCTCTTTGATCAAGCGAGGCAGGTTCGTCTGCGCTTGCGTAACGGAATAGGTAGAATCCATGATGAATCTACCTAGCACGAAAGTCATGTCGTAGTCAACGGTTTAGCTGCGCCGCAATCGGATGCGCGTGGCCGACCGGCCCTCCCTCCGTTGCCCAATTCCTTGGCCGTCCTCTGGCTCCTGCTCATGCTCGTCCGACACAAACGACCGGCAGGCGATGCGCCTGCCCTACAATGGCGAAGGTTCGAAGTTCGAAATCCGAAACAAATTCAAATCTTCGAATGACGGAATGAACAAAACGGAAAGTTCCATTTCGAATTTTCTTCCTCGAACATTTGGTCATTGTTTCGAGCTTCGAACTTCGGGATTTGCTCCTTTGTGTAGGGCGACGGCTCCCGTTGCCGAACCCAAATAACGCCAGGCGATGCGCCTGCCCTACAATCTCGGGTCGCAGCGCTCTTTGAAAATTGGGATGATTCCTGCGCGCGATGAATTACGCGAGTGAGGACTGACCCCGTTCTTCTTCCCCTCCTGTTTGAAGCCAAACTTAGCGCTCTGGTCCGCGATTCGGAGCTAACCTGAGCTCTGGCCTTCATCGTTAATTTCGTTGTCGGTCGCAACGAGCCTGATAAGTTAGATGTTTGATAAATCCGCGCGACGAACAAATCGCCCACTTACGCGAGGCGATTGCGGCGCAGGAGGCGTTGCGC
>DASVJK010000005.1:0-34298 GCA_036385955.1 Chthoniobacterales bacterium
ATCATCAAGGCCCAATGATCGACGGAACCACTCTCGCCGGCGCGATCGGGCCGCGGTTCATTTACTCCCTTAAATGTAATTGTTGAAGCCGATCAATATCACGACCATGACAACAACCCAACAAACCAACTACGGCGTCAATGAAATCGCGGAACTCTTCCCGAGCCTGCTGAAGGTCAAGGACGAGTCGCTGCGCGAAAAGGTAGCTGCGGTGTGGAACGAAGCGATCACCACGGGCTGCGGCGGCAAGGGCTGGACCTTCGACGAACTGCGCGCGGTCAAGTTCACGCTGCTGGCCGGCGACATCGACATGACGTTCGTCGAGCATCTCAATTCCTGCGCGCTGCAATGCATCGCCATCGCGGATGTGCTGGAGAGTTCGTTCCGCTGCGGCATTCCCGTCCAGCGCGACTATCTCATCGCCGGCGCGCTCCTGGCCGACGTGGGTAAGCCGCTGGAGTTTGATAAGGACGCTTCTGGCAAGGTGATTCAGGGTACGTTCGGACAGCAAGTGCGGCATCCGTTCACCGGCGTCGCGCTGGCCTACAAGCACGGCATCCCCGGCGAAGTCATGCACATCATCGCCACGCACAGTCATGAGGGCGACAAGACGGAGCGCTCGATCGAATCACTTATTTTCCATCACGCCGATTTCGTGGACTTCGACATCGCCAAGTTCCTTGGCAAGCGCGCCGCTAAGAAATGATGAACTCCACGCTTTTCACCGAGCCGACAGAATCCACATCGGGTACAATTGGAGGTGTGACTTATGGATAGACTAACGATTCGTCAAATCGTCGAGGCGGTTGAATCAGGGCAAGTGCGAATCCCAGCGTTTCAACGTGGATTCGTCTGGGAGCCCGACCGTGTGGCGTTCTTTATGGACACGCTCTTCAAGCATTATCCGTTTGGTTCCTTACTGATTTGGAGAACAAATGAGAAACTCAAGGTGGAGAGGAATCTAGGGCCCATTGAACTTCCCCCACCCAAAGCAGATTTTCCGATTGATTATGTTCTAGACGGCCAACAGCGCATTACGTCTGCATTTCTTACATTCCAGACAAACAGGGAAATTATCGAAAGCGCAGAATGGAAGGATATATTTTTTGATCACACGATCGCCGATGCCGCCCAAGAAAACCAGTTTTTGGCACTTTCAAAGGACGAGATCGACTCGTCTCGTCATTTTCCACTGCGTGCGTTTTTCGACACGGTCAATTACAGGCGACTCACGAAGAATTTGAAAGATGAGCTAGCCCAACGCTTGGACGCCGTTCAGGCACGTTTCAAAGAAGTATCACTCCCGGTGCAAATATTTAAGACAGAAGATAAGGGCACGGTCGCCGTCATCTTTGAGCGGATTAACCGTCAAGGCGTGCCGTTAAATACAATGCAGCTCTTGTCCGCATGGACTTGGAGTGAGGAATTCCAATTACAAGGTCAGTTCGACGAATTGACGGAGGAACTGGATGAATTTGGCTACAGCTCTGGCCAAATCGATGAGAATCTTCTTCTTCGGTGCACGGCGGCAATCTTGATCGGAAGCGCACGGCCGGAGTCTATTGTCGAAATCCCAGGCGAACGCGTTCGGAAACGTTTCGACGAGGTAATCAACGGCATTAAAGGCGCGCTCGATTTCTTGCGGACAAATCTTTCAGTGCAGCGCATTGACAACCTGCCGTTCCAGACCTTGCTCGTCCCCCTCTCCGTGTTTTTTGCTGTTTCAGGCACCAAGGAGATCGTCGTTTCAGCCAATCAGAGGGCTAAAATGCTGCGCTGGTTTTGGCGGGCTTCATTCTCTAAAAGGTATAGCAGCGGTGTGATTCGCAATTTGGAGGATGATATCAAAGCAATGTTGCAACTCAGGGGCGGCCAAGAGTCGAACCTAGGCGAGTTTCCTTCGTCGGTGGACTGCAGTTTCTTTGTTGGAAACAGATTCAGTTTGGGAAGCGTAAACACCAAAACAATGATTCTGCTTTTGGCGCAACAGCAGCCACTGAGCTTTGTCTCTGGTGCTCCCATCGATCTCGAAAATAAACTGAAAGAATACAATAAAGCAGAATTTCACCACCTAATGCCGAGGTCATTTTTAAAGGACTTTTCCAAGCCACACCTTGTAGACGCATTAGTGAACTTTGCATTTATCTCCAAGTCGGAGAATAAGACGTTGGGTGGTGTAGCACCAAGCGAATACAGAAAGAAGATGCCCGAGAATGTTGACGACATCCTTGAACATGCCCTGTGCCCGCCACTCTTGTTTAAGGATGATTTTAACGATCTTATTCGCGAGCGATCGCTGATACTCGCGAGCGCAGCGGCAAAACTAATAGATAATTGAAACCAGGGTTTTAAAACTGGACGTGCGTGCTGTGCGTTAACGGATCCTATTTGCAACGTTGGACGCGCGAACTGAGGCTGGATACTCTGCTAAAGGAATGTCTCGAAAGACTGATGCGTCACCTGAAATCGAACGATTGGTGCGCGATAAAATAATGGCGCTCTCGGGGGAGGAACGTTTTGTGATGGGCGCGCAGATGAGCGAAAGCGCCCGCGAAATGGTTAAGGCATCATTTCCACGGAATTTGTCGGAGACGGAGCAGCGGCGGCAATTGTTCCAGCGTCTGTACGGGAAGGAAATTGACGTCGACCTCGTGTTCCCTCACAACGAAAACTAATATGGGCCTCACGCTCGTCGAGAAGATTGCCGCACGCCACGCTGATGGACTGGCCGCGGGAACCGTGGTTCGCGCCGGAGATTTCATTTCGATTCGTCCGCGCCATGTGATGACGCATGACAACACCGGCGCCGTGATTCCAAAGTTCAAGCAGATCGGCGCTACCGCGATCGCGGATCCGGCGCAACCGATGTTCGCCATTGATCACGACATTCAAAATGTTACGCCGAAAAACCTGGAAAAGTACGCGAAGATCGAAGCGTTCGCTCGCGAGCACGGCATCGACTATTACCCGCCCGGCACCGGCATTTCGCATCAAGTGATGGTGGAACAAGGCTACGTTGTTCCTGGAGCATTGGTGGTGGCCAGCGATTCGCACTCCAATTTATACGGCGCCGTGGCGGCACTGGGCACGCCGGTGGTTCGAACTGACGCCGCTAGTATTTGGGCCACCGGAGTTACCTGGTGGCAAGTTCCCAAGGTGGCCAGGGTGGTGCTCAAGGGAAATCTGTTAGCTGGCGTCACCGGCAAGGATGTCATCATCGCTTTGTGCGGCCTCTTCAACAAGGACGAGGTGCTCAATCACGCCGTGGAATTTATGGGCGACGCCGTGGCGAATCTTTCCATGGCCGCGCGCATGACCATCGCCAACATGACGACCGAGTGGGGCGCGCTGGCGGGCGTGTTTCCCTTTGATGAAGTGACGGTGAATTATTTGCGATCGCGCGTCGGTAAGTTCACCAATTCCGCGCGACCAGGAACACGCGGCCCCAAGAGTCGCTCCGGCTACACCACCACCGATATCGATGCGTGGTGGAAAGATCGCGGCAACTTGAGCGCGGACGCGGACGCGGACTACGCCATCGAACTTGAACTGGATCTGGCGACGGTGGTGCCGCATGTGTCCGGCCCCAATGAAGTGAAGACCATGGTTTCGCTGCCGGAAATGGAGCGGAAGCACGTGCCCATTCAGAAGGCGTACTTGTTGTCGTGCGTGAACGCGCGCCTGGAAGATTTGCATGATGCCGCCGAAGTGGTGCGCGGCCGCGGCGGACGCGTGGCGGCGGGTGTCGAATTTTATTTGGCCGCTGCCAGCGCCGAAGTGCAAGCCAGGTCGGAGTCCGCTGGTGATTGGCAAACGCTGGTGGACGCGGGCGCCATACCGCTGCCGCCCGGGTGCGGAACGTGCATCGGCTTGGGCCGCGGTCTGGTCGGCAAAGGTGAGATCGCGATCAGCGCGACGAATCGCAATTTCAAGGGCCGCATGGGCGACCCGGACGCTCAGGTCTATTTGGGTTCGCCCGCCGTCGTGGCGGCCAGCGCCTTGGCCGGATTTATTTGCGCGCCGCAAACATTCACGGACCGCGCTGCGGGAACCGCTGTTCGCCGCCCCAAAGGCAAACCTCCGTCGACAGTTTCGGTTGAGATCATCGCCGGCTTTCCACCCAGCGTGCGCGGCCGCGTTCTCTTCGTGGACAAGGACAATTTGAACACAGATGGAATTTACGCCGGCAAGCACACCTATCGCGACGATCTCACGCCGGAGGAAATGGCGGCGGTGACATTCGAGAATTTCGATCCGAACTTCAACACCCTCTATCGCACCGGCGACGTCGTGGTCGGCGGACTGAACTTCGGAACCGGATCGAGTCGCGAACAGGCGGCGACGGCACTGAAGTTCAAAGGAATTCCCTGCGTCATCGCCAGCAGCTTTTCCGAAACCTACAAACGCAACGCGTTCAACAACGGATTCGTGGTCTTCGAGTGCCCCGAGTTAGTGACGCACTTGCGCGCGACGCTCGCCAACCGAGCGCCCACCACGGTAGCGCCGGAGATCACGATCGATTACGGCAAATCCGTGCTAACCATGGATGGAAAATCATTCGCCTTCCCGCCGCTCAGTCCCGCGGCCCAGGAATTGATCGTGGCGGGCGGCGCAGAAAATCTGGTGGCCGCCCGCCTTCGGGCGAGATCTTCCTCTGGGTAGCGGTCGCCGCGGCGACCTGGCGACCCCGAACGCTTTCGGGAGAGCGAACTTTGCTTTGCTTGTTGAAAGATTGTCTTAGATAATCTGTTCGTATGGTTACGCTGGAGATCACGGTCGAAAATCTAAAGCCGCTCACGCCGGATGAAGTGCAAGCCCGCAACGGTACGGAGTCGACGGGGAACAAGAAAGAATTTCTGGACGCGGCGCGGGGCCTCATGACGGAAGAACAAGCAGACAAATTCGGAGCACTCATCGAGGAAAGCTGCGAGCAAATCGATGAATGAAGCCCTGTTTTCTCGACACATGCGCGGTCATCGACTTAATGGCGGGGCGGCAGGCTGCAAAAGACGCGCTCGCTAATTTCGATCATCTGCTCATTGGTTACGTTGTCTTGGGCGAATTACTTCTTGGTTGCAAGCGCTCGCCCGATCCAGAAAGTGAGTTTTCAAATCTGCGCAAGCTCCTACTCAACAACACTTGGGTCGGAGCTGACATCCCGACTTCCGTTGCTTACGCGCGTTTAGGCGCCGACCTGGAAAAGAGCGGCCAGCGAATTCCACAAAACGATCTGTGGATCGCAGCTCTTTGCGTTCGCTGCAACCTACCGCTCATTTCAAGCGATCCACACTTCTCGCGATTGCCGGAATTGCAGTGGGTCAAGTATTGAGCGCGCTCTCAAAATCGATGAACCGGGCGGCCGGTACTTGCGGGTGGTGACCCTCCCCGATAAAGTCGCGACCATGTCGAAATACAAAATCGCGTGGATGCCGGGTGACGGAGTGGGAAACGATGTCATGGAGGCCGCGCGCATCGTGTTGGATCGGATGAAACTCGACGCCGAGTACGTGCCTTGCGACATCGGCTGGGATTTTTGGTGCAAGGAAGGCAACGCGCTTCCAGATCGCACCGTGAAAGCTCTTAAGGAAACCACCTGCGGTCTCTTCGGCGCCATCACCAGCAAGCCGCAAAGTGCGGCCAAGGAAGAATTGATTCCAGAGCTCAAGGACAAGGGGCTGGTCTACTTCTCGCCCATCGTCAAGCTGCGCCAGATGTTCAACCTGCACACCAACATGCGGCCGTGCAAAAGCTATCCCGGCAACCCGCTGAATTATCGCGGCACCAAGGTCGCCAACCCGAGCGGCGAGGACATCTCTATCGACCAAGTTATATTTCGCGAGAATACCGAAGGCATGTACGGCGGCGTCGAGTTTTTCCCGTTGCCCGAATCGGTTTACACGGCGCTCTGCGCCAATCCGAAGATGAAGCCGTGGAAAGACAAGGGACTTGAGAATGTCGCGCTCTCCACCCGCATCATGAGCAAGCAAGGTTGCACCAACATTTGCCAGCAAGCCTTCGAGTTCGCCAAGAGAACCGGACGCAAGCGCGTCACGCTGATCGAGAAACCAAATGTGCTGCGCGAAACCGGTGGTTTGATGATGCGTTGCTTCCGCGATGTGGCCAAGAGTTACCCGGACATTCGCGCCGATGACGCGAACATCGACGCCATCTGCATGTGGATGTTCAAGAATCCGCAGGATTACTCGGTGCTGGTGGCGGAAAATATGTTCGGCGACATCGTCAGCGATTTGTGCGCCGGTCTGATCGGCGGACTTGGGTTCGCTTCCAGCGCCAACCTAGGCGACACCTACGCCGTGTTTGAACCGACGCACGGATCGGCGCCGAAATACGCCGGTCAATACAAGGTCAACCCAATCGCCATGTTCCTGACCGCCAAAATGATGCTGGACTGGCTCAAGGAAGCCGACATGGCCACACATCTGGAAACCGCCGTCGCCCGCGTGATCGCAGAAGGCCGCGTGCGGACCTACGACATGGGCGGCAAAGTTTCCACGCTCGATATGGCCAACGCTGTCGCCGAATACGCCAGTTCTTAAATCAGAAGAGCAACATCCTCCTTTTTCGCGGTACAGCCCGAACCGCTTTGTCGCGCCGTAGCCCTGCAAAGGCAGATTATCGCTATCGATCTTCACTATTTCCCGCCGGTAATCTTTTGAACCCGCGCCTCGAAACGCGGATCACCGATGTCGCTTTGACACTACCCATTCGACGGTTTGTTGGCGCACGCTCCGCGCCCGAATTGGTATTGACGTCTAACAGCGTTTCTGCCCGAATCACCACATGATGAAAACTCGAATTGCAGTAGTGGTTGTGGCCCTGTCGTTTGTGGCGGCAGCAGCTTGTTTTGCGGCCAACCCTCAGATGGGTACGTGGAAGCTCAATGAGGCGAAGTCGAAGCTCGTGCCCGGGATGGGCAAGAGTACGATGGTCACTTACGTGGAGCAGAAGGACAAAATTAAAGTGACCGTGGACGGCGTAGACAAGGATGGGAAACCGACACACGGCGTTTGGGTCGGCAAGTTCGATGGGAAAGCTTATCCAACCAAAGGGAATCTGTCTTGGACTTCCGCGGCCTACAAAGTCGTAAATGACCACACCAACGACATCACGACCATGAAGGATGGCAAGGTGGCGTGGTCGGGGAAAATCACCGTTTCGGCGGATGGCAAATCGCGCACGGTCACGATGAACGGGACAGGCGCGGACGGGAAGAAGTTCAAAGGCCAGGCCGTTTACGATAAGGCGTAAGTAGGTTCCGCTTCGGGATCGACGAGCCGCGGCCAGGGCGGCGTTCAGAGTTGTGTGCAGTTCTGAACGCAACGTAAAACTGTGTACGGGCGCCGCGTGTTAGTAGTCCGAACCGCGAGGCGAAGCGGCTTGAAAATCTGCGCGGCCCGATCAAAGTCGTAGCCCAACAGAATAAAAATCATCATGTCACAACAAACGACCGACTCGAAGAGCCTGCTCTCATACGTCATTGCCGAGTGGGCTTGCGCGCTGAAATACGAGCACCTTTCGCCGGAGGCCATTCAAGCGGCGAAATTATTCTGGTTCGACTCCATCGGCTGCGCTCTGGGCGGCAGTCAGCAGGATGACGCCAAAATCTTGCTCAAGCACTATCGCGCCATGGGCAGCGGAAACGGCAACGCCACCTCATTCGTGTCCGGCTTCAAGACCAATCCTGTGGATGCGTCGTTCCTAAATGGCCACATGATCCGCGCCATGGACTATAACGACATCTATTGGAAGGCCGATCCGTGTCATCCCAGCGATCTCATCGCCGCGCCCCTGGCGTTGTGCGAAAGCGAAGGCCTGGGCGGACAGGATTTGATTCTCGCGACGATCATCGCCTACGAAATTGAAATGCGTCTTTGCGAGGTTGGCCGGCCCGGGGTGCGCGAATACGGCTGGCATCACGCCACCTTGAGCGCATTCGCAGCACCGATCGCAGCGGGCCGCGTATTGAATCTGACGCCGGCGCAAATGGTGTCCGCCATGGGCATCAGCGCGTCGCGCACATTTTGTCCGGGCGCGGTGACCGCGGGCAAATTGACCAACATGAAGAACACGGTCGATCCGTGGGCGGGGCGGATGGGCGCTGAGAGCGCGCTCCTGGCTCGCGGCGGATTTTCCGGTCCCGAGCACATCATCGATGGCAAGGAGGGACTCTTTGCCGTGTTCAAGCATGTGCAGTACGAGGGCAAACCAGCCACGTTCGACGCCGAGGAGCTGATCAAGGATCTTCCCAATTCACGCGACTCTCACTACCGCATTCTTGATTGCGGCATGAAGAGTTTCCCGATCGAGGCGCTGAGTCATTCGCCCCTTACCGCCATGATGAAGACCGTCAAGGAACACAACATCAAGGCCGACGACGTGAAGAAGATCAAGGTGGAGGTGATCGCACGCGCTGCGGATATCCTGGGCGATCCGCACAAATATCGGCCGGACTCCAAGGAAACCGCCGATCATTCGCTGCCCTATTGTATGGCCGCTGGCCTGGTCGATGGCATGGTGACGCCGCTGCAATTCCGCGAGGAACGCGTGCTGGATAAGGCGCTCATTCCGATCATGGACAAGGTAAAAGTGGTCGCCAACCAGGAGTTCGAAGCGCTCTTTCCCAAGTTCCAGCCGAGCCGCGTAACGATCACCACGAACAGCGGCGAGTCACATTCCACGCGCGTCGACGTTCCCAAGGGCGATCCACGCGATCCAATGACCGAGGAAGAAATCGCCGTGAAGTTCACGGCGCTGGGCGGCCATGTCATCGGCAAGGATCAATGCAAAAAGTTACAGAGCTTCATCATGAGTATTGAAACTGCCAGGGACCTTGGCGGACTTTTTGAGCTGACGACGGCTCGCTAAGCCCGTTGATAGCCTAAGAGCGAGTTGACAGGAAACGCGAGGTGTTGTGCTCGTCAACCGGACACCTGTCACGTGTGCTAAACTGCCAATCTGAATTTCATGAACTCCAGCATCTGTTCTGAGTCATCATTGGTGCTCCCCGGAACGGGTGTACATACGAAAGCCGCCGGCGGGTGCCAGGACGGCTCGTTCAATACTGGACTGTGGTACGACTACTCGCACATGGCATTGTTGGCCGCTATTTCGGAACAGGCTTGATTCTTATGTCTCGAACGCCTTTCCACACGCCGTCGCTGCCGCGCTTGAGTGCGACAATCACAGGCGTGCCTCCTTGTTCGCGTTTTTGGGAAAGCTCTTTGGGAGTGATGCGTGGGTCGCCTTCAAACCAGTAATCATCAATCGAACGTTCGGAATAATCCGGCCCGTAGAGATGGGCGTGAATGTGCGCCGGAGTGCTTCGGTGCGGATAAGCGCCGGGTCTGATCGTGCGAAATTCATACCTCCCATCTGCGCCTGTTTTCATCCAGCCTTTTAGCCGTGGGTGGCTGGCGTCGTCTTGCTCATTATAATAACCGGTGAAGTCCGTATGATAAACAAAGAGGACGATGCCCTCCGCGGGCGTAACGCCGTCAGGTTGGTAGATTGTCCCTGAAATATCCAATGGTTCGCCTGGTTCCTTGTTCGAAGGAATGACTGTTTTCCATGAAACGTTGGCCGGTGCAATGCAAGATCCGCACGGCGCGCCTCCACTCAAGGTAGAGGGATAACTCGGTTTAGCTTGGCCCAAGGCGTGGACTCTCGAACATGCGCTCAGGCTCAAGGCCCAAAGGGCCAGAATGGGGAACGCGGCAATCATTAAGAGACATCTGATCAATTGGCGATCGGTTGCTTTATTAAACAGTTGGGTGCGCATAGTTATCTCGGTGCTCTTATTGAAGTAAAAAGATTCGGAAGAGTGAATCTGCCGGGTCCGGTGAAAATAAAGCTGAGCAAAACGACGCCGAGTTCAACGGGTTGCGATGCCGAATTAAAACCGTAGCCGCCTCGAATGATGGAGGCGATGGCGATCACCAGCGTAAACAGCATGAGGCCGCACGCCGGTCGGAACAGAACGCCTGCGATGAGGCACATGCCTCCGCCAAACTCAGATAGCATGGCCAGAAATCCCCAAAACACAGGAATGAACGCAACACCGAGGAGCCGATTGAAAGCTCCTCCAAGTCCGGCCCACATGGATACGCCGCCTATGACCTTTGGAAGTCCGTGAACCAGGGCAAACATCAAGCCGATGCCGACGCGAAGCACCAGCAATCCAAAGTCGGGGCTTTCCTTCAGTCGCAGCTTCATCAGCTCTATTAAGCACGCGCGCGCCGAAGCGTCTTGTATCGGCCAAAGGTCTGGTCTGTGTTTAAGGTGCGCGAAGGTTGGCGCGAAACTGGCCGGGAGTCATACCGGTCTGCTGTTTGAAGACTTTGGAAAAGTGGCTTTGGTCGGAAAATCCGGCGGCCAAACCGACATCGCAGAGCGAGTCATCCGAAGTAGTGATCCGCCGGGAAGCGAACTCAATTCGCAATCTCCGAACGTACTCTCCGATCGTGCAACCAAAATACCGGCGGAAGACGGTGGCTAGATGAACGGGATGAACGCCGACCAGTTTCGCCACGTCGTCGTGCGTTAAGGTTTCCGGAAATTGCGCGTGAAGAACTTCCCGCGCTTGCTCGAGCCAGCGCGGCGGTTTGCCCTCCGGAGGATTCGCATGCTGTCGGGATAACTCAGCCAGGATTTCGAGCGCCAATCCCTCAACCGCAAGGGATGATGCTTCATCGGTCCGGCGAGCTTCGTGATAAAGCCGCATTGTGAGCCACGCTGCCTGCCCGCCATGAACGAAGATGGGCTCCCTGAGCGCTAGAAGCTGGCACACGCGTTCCAATCTCCGCGGCGCAATCTCAAAAACAAGGCAATGCACTCCGTGAAGAAAATCGTCTGTGTGCGTCAGACCCGGCGAAAGGTAGGAGACGCTCAGAGGCTTACATTCCAAAACCTTCCGTTCAAACTTCTCCGTGAACGCACCGTCGAGGATGAATCCCACATGAGCGTTCTCGTGTGAATGTTTCGGAATGAAGACGCCCGGCTGATGAACGATCTCTCTTAGCGCAAAACCGGCAACCTCGCGGCTCCTAAGAGTGTTGCCGTGAAAATCAAGGTGGGGTTTTGAAGCCATAAAATCCTAACCGCAATTGCATGACAATATCATGGTTTGAGAAATTGAAGAGTAACCGCGGCCAACGGGCTTTCTGGACCACCTATCGCCGAACGGGGGGCGCACACTGATTCTCGTCACTTCAATCTATAGATTTCCATCTGACCTTGCATGTGTCGTTCTCCGTTGTCGTGGTGGGGATCCTACGCGCAAACCCGGGGAAACCGGAAGCGGTGCTGCTGACAACCACTTGATCGAATGCCGATACGGCAATCTGCGGGGTGGAGTCGAGGCGTGGCCGCTGCTAGGCTGACAACGCGATGCTAAGGTTCGAAGCGGTTGATTTTTACAATCTCGATGAACTGCTGACGGCGGACGAGCGTCGCGCACGAGACGCCGTGCGCCTCTGGGTGCAGGAGCGCTTTTTGCCGGTGGTGGCGCAACATTATCGCGCTGGCACCTTCCCCATGGAGCTCGTGCCGGAGCTGGCCCAGCTCGGTGTCTTCGGTCCGAGCATTAAAGGCTACGGCTGTGCCGGGCTCGGGAGTGTTGCCGCCGGGCTGATGATGCAAGAGCTCGAACGTGGCGACAGTGGACTGCGCACGTTCGCCTCCGTGCAGGGTTCGCTCGCCATGATGGCGATCAATCTGTTCGGCTCGGAAGAGCAAAAAAAACACTGGCTTCCGGCGATGGCGCAGGGCACCAAGCTCGGTTGTTTTGCACTCACGGAGCCCGACTTCGGTTCGAATCCCGCCGCTCTGCGCTGCCGTGCACGCAAGACCGGCGACGGTTATCGCCTCACCGGAGCGAAGAAGTGGATTGGCAACGGCACCATCGCCGACGTGGCGGTGGTGTGGGCCAAGGTCGAGGGCGAAACCGGCGTCGACCCGGAGAGTGCCGGCGCGATCCGCGGATTCCTGGTCGAAAAGGGCACGCCGGGTTTCACGGCGGCGCTGATCGAGGGCAAACTCTCACTGCGGGCGGCGTTGACGGCGACGCTCGAATTCGACGACTGCGCCATACCAGCGAGCGCGTTGTTGCCGCAAAGCGGCGGAATGAAATCGCCGCTCTTATGTCTCACCCAGGCCCGTTACGGAATTGCCTGGGGCGTTATCGGCGCGGCGATGGCGTGTTACGACGAGGCGCGGCAATATGCGATGAGTCGCGTGCAATTCGACCGTCCCATCGGCGGTTTCCAGCTGGTGCAGGCGAAGTTGGCGCGCATGCTCACCGATATCACCAAGGCCCAGCTGCTGACCCACCGCCTGGCGCAATTGAAAGACGCCGGCACGGCGCGGCACTACCACATTTCCATGGCCAAGATGAACAACGTCGAGATCGCGCTCGACGCCGCGCGCACCGCGCGCGACATCCTTGGCGGTGTCGGCATCCTCGATGAGCACCAGTGCTTTCGGCACATGTGCAACCTCGAAAGCGTGAAGACCTACGAGGGCACGCACGACATCCATCTGCTGGTGCTCGGCGAGCAGATCACCGGAATGTCAGCGTTCGCCGGTTGATCCGTTGTAGAGCGTTTCTGTGAAACGCCAATCGATCTACCCTGGGGGAGGCGTCTGACACAGACGCCCTACAATTGTGCGTTAGGCCGTCGCGCTGCCGGCGTCGTCACTGCCGAACTGGATTCCCTGGGCCAGTGGAAGCTCGGTCGAAAAGTTAATCGTGTTCGTCTGCCGGCGCATGTAACTCTTCCACGAATCGCTCCCGCTCTCGCGGCCGCCGCCGGTTTCTTTTTCGCCGCCAAACGCCCCCCCAATCTCCGCGCCGCTCGTCCCGGTGTTCACGTTTGCGATGCCGCAATCGCTTCCGGCCACGCTCAGGAATTTCTCCGCCTCGCGCACGTCGTTGGTGAAAATCGCCGAAGTCAATCCTTGCGGGACATTGTTGTGGATCGCGAGCGCCTCATCAAAATCACGATAGGTCATGAGATAAAGGAGCGGACCAAAGGTCTCGTGCTGCACGATCTCGAGATCCGGCTTCGCGACTGCGAGACACGGTTTCATGTAACAACCGCCGGGGAAATCCGCGCCATCGAGCCGATCTCCACCATAAAGGACCTCGCCGCCTTCATCCTTCAACCGCTGGATGGAATGCTGCACCATGTCGACCGCGTTCTTCTCTATTAAGGGACCCATCAATGTTTTGCGATCGAGCGGATTTCCAATCGGCATCGTCTTGTAAGCAGCCAAAAGTTTCTTGCGCACTTTATCGGCGACTGATTCGTGCAGGATCACGCGCCTCGTCGAGGTGCAGCGCTGACCCGCCGTACCGACTGCGCCGAAAAAGATCGATTGGGTCGCCATTTCGATATCGGCGCTGGGCGCAACGATGAGCGCATTGTTGCCGCCCAGTTCCATGATCGTTTTGCCCAGCCGGCCATGGACTGTTTGCGCAACATTAATCCCCATTTGGACGGAGCCTGTGGCCGAGATCAATGGAATGCGCCGGTCAGCCACCAATTTTTTTCCAACAGTCTTACGGTCGCCCATGAGCAAGGTAAAAATTGCCGGATCCGCGCCGGTTTCGCGACAGACGCGCTCGGCAATTTTTGTCACCGCGATCGCGGTCAGCGGCGTTTTTTCCGAAGCTTTCCAAACCGTAGCATCGCCGCAGACGGCGGCCAGCGCCGCGTTCCACGACCAGACCGCGACCGGAAAATTAAAAGCTGAAATCACTGCAACAACGCCGAGCGGATGCCATTGCTCCATCAAACGGTGACTGGGCCGTTCCGATTGAATCGTCAGGCCATAAAGCATTCGCGACTGACCAACTGCGAAATCGCAGATGTCGATCATTTCCTGCACTTCACCTTCGCCCTCCGCGATAATTTTCCCGGTCTCGAGCGTAACGAGTGTCGCCAGATCGGACTTCGCCTCGCGCAATGCGTTACCGAGCTGGCGGACGGTTTCGCCACGAACTGGAGCGGGCGTAACGCGCCATTTCAGGAAAGCTTCGTGCGCGCGCCCGACCGCCCATTCGTAATCTTCCGCTGAGGCGGAGCGAACCCGGGCCAGCAGTTTTCCGTCGACGGGCGAAATCTTTTCGATGACGCCGCCGCCGCCGCGCCATTCGCCGGCGAAGGCGCCCAAATTGTCGTCAGAGATGCCGAGTTTATTGAAGATCGATTGCATTAGTGTTGGTGGATCGAGCGCTCCGCGCTCGATGTTTTTATTGTCGCGGCTTCGCCGGCATTATTTTGCCATCGAGCGCGGAGCGCACGATCCACCTCATTTGCGCATCTCCTGGCATTGCTGGCGCAGCAGTTCCATCGCTTCGTCGACGACTTCCGCAGAGATATCGAGCACGGGGCGGAAGCGAATCGCGCGCTCGCCCGATTTCAAAACCAGGACGCCGCGATCGAACAAGCCTTTCCAGAATTCGTCACGCGTTTTCGGATCGGGCAGATCGAAGGCGATGAAGAGACCGCGACCGCGCACCGCTGTCACGATCGGCTCGTCGCGTTGCAATTCTCGAAGCGATTTCAGGAAATGCTCGCCAATTCTTGCGGCGTTAGCGACGAGGTTCTCCTCCTCGACGATGCGCAGGTAATGCGTCGAACGCACCATGTCGGTGAAATTCCCGCCCCAGGTTGAGTTCAGCCGGCTGGGGAGGCGAAAAGCGTTGTCCTGAACTTCATCGAGCCGCGGGCCGGCCATCACGCCGCAGGCCTGGATCTTCTTTCCGAAGGCGAGCAGGTCGGGCAGAACGTCGAAATGTTCGCAGCACCACTTGCGACCGGTCGTGCCAGCTCCGCATTGCACTTCGTCGAAGATGAGAAGCATCTCGTTCTCATCGCAAATGCGCCGGAGCGTCCGGAGCCATTCGCCGCGGAAATGATTGTCGCCGCCTTCGCCCTGAATCGGCTCGATGATGATCGCGGCGATGTCGACGCCGCGCTCGGCGATGAACTTCATGATCTCCTGCTCCGACCTCTTTTCCCGCTCGATGACATCTTTCGTCTGCTCCGATTCCGGCAGCGAGAAGTCGATGTGTGGATTGGAAACGCGCGGCCAGTTGAACTTCGCGAACAGATCGGTCTTGCGCGGATCGGTGTTCGTCAGGCTCATGGTGTAACCGCTGCGTCCGTGAAACGCCTGGCGGAAATGCAAAATCTCGGTGCCGCGTTCGCCCCGGCCGACAGCGATATTCTTGCGCACCTTCCAATCCATCGCGGCCTTGAGCGTGTTCTCGATGGCAAGCGCGCCGCCTTCGATGAAGAGATAGCGTTCGAGCGGCGGCAGCCCGGCGACACGCACGAATGTTTCAACAAATTCCGCATAGGCTTCGGAGTAAACGTCCGAGTTCGCGATCTTGATTTGCGCCGCGCGCAGGAGGTCGGCCTTCACCTCGGCGCGTGCGAAATGCGGGTGATTGAAGCCGACAGGGTTGGAGCCGAAGAAGCCGTAGAGATCGATCAAGGGCTGACCGTTGACCGCATTATATAAATAGGAGCCGCGGCTTTTCTCGAGATCGATCACGATCTTGAAGCCGTCGAGCAAAACGTGCTGTTCGAGACTTTTTAGAACGCTGGACGCGTCGTGACCTTTATCGTGACCTTGTGGTTTGCTCTCGCTAATGCGGCGCCGCGATGATGTGCGGGCCGCCTCCGTGAGCACGGGCGGCATACTCATCCGCTGAGGTTAGATGGGGGGGCGGAGTTGGTCAAACGATGGAGGCGCGGTTAGGTGGATCGAGCGCTCCGCGCTCGATGCCAATAATGGCCCCGAACGCATTCGGGGCGACAATGAAAACATCGCGCGACGGAGCGCGCGATCCACCTCAGACAATGCCTTTGCGCAACGATTCGTGCTTGCCGGCGAGCAACTCTTGCGTGAGATCGTAACCGCGCTGGTCGGCGTTGCGGCTCGTGCCGGCAAAGTGATGATCGATACGCGAGCGCGCGGAGCGGCAGAAATAATGCGCGAGCGAGAGAACTTCCGCAGCCGGCTCCCCCGCGTTCATCTTGGATTGGGCGAATGCGCAGGTGGCGCTCATCGCGAAAAGTTCCGTCGCGACGCCAACGAAGCGTGAGAGCAACAATTGTTCGCGATCCAGCTTCGGACCGAAGCGCATCATGGCGTGGAATAAACCTCGTGCGAGTTTCTTGCTCGTTGACGCGCCGTAATTCACGTACTCCCGCAAATCGGCGTGCAAATGATCGAGGTTTCCGGCGTTGCCGCCCATCCATTGCTTCGGATACCAGCGCGTGTAGAACGAGCCGGAGCTGAACATCGATTTGATCCGCGTCATCATCGGCAACTGCGTGTTGAAAATGGCGCCGCCGACTTTGAGATGCGGATCGAGTGCTTCGCGGGCAATGAAGAGCCTCATGATCTCGCTCGAACCTTCGAAGATTGTGTTGATGCGGCAATCCCGCAGGAATCGTTCGACCGCGATTGGTTCATCTCCGCGAGCGGCGAGCGACTCAGCTGTCTCGTAACCACGTCCGCCGCGCACCTGCATCGCGTCGTCCGCAATCTTCCAGGTCATTTCGGTCGACCACACCTTGCACATGGCGGTCTCGATGCGCAGGTCGCCGGCTTTCCGGTCGACGAGCGCTGAGGTGAGAAACGTGATCGCTTCCATCGCGAACGTGTTCCCAGCCATCTCCGCAATCTTGCCCGCGATCGCGTAATGCTGCCCGATCGGGACGCCCCATTGCACCCGCTCCGCCGCCCACTTGCGCGAGATTTCGAGAAGACGTTTGCAGAGTCCCACGCATGCGGCCGGAATCGTCAGGCGGCCGGTATTCAAGGTCGTGAGCGCCACCTTCAAGCCTTTGCCTTCGCCGGCGATGATGTTCTCGCGCGGGACGCGCACATCCTTGAAAGTGACGACGCCGTTGTAAAGCGCGCGCAACCCCATGAAATGGCAGCGATGCGGCATCGCGAGGCCGGGCGTGTCCACATCGACGATGAACGCAGTGATTTGTTTGCGCTCCTTGCCGTTCACTATCTTTGGCGCGGTTTTCGCCATCACGACAAGCACGCTGGCTTTCAAGCAATTGGTGCACCAGAGCTTTTCGCCATTGAGGATAAACGCGGAGCCGTCGGGCGTCGGGTCGGCATGGAGACTCATGGCCGCGGGATCGGAACCGGCGTGCGATTCCGTGAGCGCGAACGCGGAGATCTCGTGGCGCGCGACGCGCGGCAGATATTTCTGCTTTTGCTCTTCCGTGCCGAAGAGCAGCAACGGTTGCGGGACGCCGATCGATTGGTGCGCGGAGACGAGCGCGGTCAGGTTTGCGTCCCAACTGCCGAACAGCATCGCGGCGCGACCGTAATTCACCTGCGACAAACCGAGGCCGCCGTACTGCTTCGGAATCTTGATGGCGAAAGCGCCCATCGCGAAGAGGTCGTCGATATTCTTCTGCGGGATTTCGCCGGTGCGATCGATTTCATCCGCGTCCACGTTCGCTTCGAGATAGGCGCGGAGTTCCGCGAGAAAGCCTTCGCCCGTGACACGATCCTCCGCGCTCTGCTCGGGGAAAGGAAAGATGCGGTCAAAATCGTAGCGGCCGATGAAAAGGTTACTCGCGAAACTGCCGCGTTCATCGAGCGGATCGCGCGAACTTTCGGCCAGGTCGAGCGCGGCGGCTTTGCCTGCGGACATCTTCGAGGTGTCGATCACGGACGCGGGCGTCTGCGACTTCGCGCCGGTCTCTTCTGCGATCTGTTTTTTCTTTGCTTCGATCGGTGAGTTCATAACATTTCGCCCCATTTCTTCTGGAGGGCGGCGTCGCTGACCCCGCCGCGCGAGGCTTGCGTTTCACTCGGCGGGGTCAGCGACGCCGCCCTACAGAAGCAGAATCTTCGCGTGGATGGATCAGCTCTCATAGAATGTAGTTCCATTCTGGGCGTGCTGACGAAGCAAATCGCACGGAACAAATTTCTCTCCGACGCCCGCATGCAGTCCATCCATCGCGGTCACGAGTTTTTTTAAGCCGTAATTCTCCGCGTGTCGCAGCGGACCGCCGCGGAAAGTCGGAAACCCCGTCCCGAGAATCATTCCGTAATCCGCGTCCTCCGGCGTCGCGACTACTTTTTCTTCAAGACAGCGCGCCGCTTCGTTCACCATCAGAAAAGTGAGGCGGTTCGTGATGTTTTCGGCCGCGAAATTCTCGCCGGACTCCCGCCTCCATTCCTGCAACGCCTCGTTCGGCGTCTGCTGTTTGCCTTCGTATTTGTAGAACCCGCCGCCCGACTTGCGCCCCAGCATTTTGGCGTCATACATCTTTCGCAAGATTTCCGGCGCGCGATCGCGGGCACCGAACGCCTTCTCCAAAGTGTCGGCAATATCTGCCGTGATATCGACGCCGATTTCGTCGATCAAACGGAGCGGCCCCATCGGCATGCCCCATTGCAACAGCGCCCGGTCGATCTCCTCGGCGCTGACGCCGCCTTGAAAAATTTCGGCGGCATCGAGCAGATACGGAAAGAGCACTCGATTAACCAGAAAACCCGGCGAATCGCGCACCACCACCGGCAGCTTTCCGATCTGCCGCGCGAACGCCAGCGCGCGGTCGCGCGTTTCATCGGAAGTCTGCCGGCCGATGACCACTTCGATCAACTTCATGCGGCTGACCGGATTGAAGAAATGCAGACCGACGACGCGCTCGGGTGATCCGGTCGCGGTCGCCAGTTCATCGATCGGGAGCGCCGAAGTGTTGCTGGCGAGAATCGCCTTGGGCGGAGTCGTGGCCGCGAGATCGACGAAAATCTTCTTCTTGATCTCGAGTTTTTCCGACGCGGCTTCGATCACGATCTGCACGTCGCGCATCATTCCCGGTTGCGTGGAAGCGACGATGCGTGCGCGACCTTCCTGCGCCTTGTCAGCGCGAAGGAGACCCCGCTTGACCGCGTCCGCATACGTCTTTTCGATGTTGGCCAGGCCGCGGTCGATCGCCTCGGAATTTATATCGCGCAAGATAACGGAGACACCGCGCGAGCTGAGCCATTGCGCGATGCCGGAGCCCATAATGCCGGCGCCAATAACAGCGGCGTGAGAGATCTTATCCGGTGTGGCTTTGGACGAGCCTTTGCGATACTTATCCGCCAGGAAAAAATTGCGGATCAGGTTTTGGGTCGCATCGGTCGCTCCCAGCTCGCTGATCGCATCGACCTCCATCGCGAGCGATTCATCGATCGAGGAATCGCCGCTGCGTTGAATGATCGCGTAGGCACGGCCCGGCGCCGCATTTCCTCCTGCTTTCGGCGCCGCGACGGTCATCGCGCCTTTTGGTGCGGAGGCTTTTCGTTTTCCCTCGCCCAATTTTTTGCGCGCGGCCTCGACCAGCTGCTCGCGAGCGGTCACCTCGTCGACCAGCCCGAGCTTCAACGCCTCATCCGCGCCGTAAAGTTTTCCCTTGAGAATGACCTCCGCCGCGACATCCGCGCCGAGCAAGCGCGGGAGGCGGGTGGCGCCGCCCCAGGCCGGAACGAGACCGAGCGTCGTTTCGGGCAAACCGATTTTCGTCGCCGGATCGTTGGACGCGACGCGATAATCGCAGGCAAGCGTGATCTCGTAGCCGCCGCCGGCGCAAGCGCCATGGATGGCGGCGACGGTCGGGACTTTCAGCGCCACGAGACGATTGAAAACCTTCTGCCCGTCAGCAATGAAAGCGCGCAGCTCGCCGGTCTGCGCCTGTTTGAGCAGCGTCTTGAGATCGGCGCCGGCAATAAAAATCGATTTCTTCGCCGAAGTCACGATAACGCCAAGGATCCCTGGATCTTTCCCGATCGCATCGAGATGCTCGCTTAGATTTTGCATCGTCGGCGCGTCGAAGATATTCGCGCCGGACTCAGGCCGATCGAACGTGAGCACGCAGATCCCGTCATCACCGATTTCGCGCCGGATCATTGGCGCCGTAACTGTCGATGTCATTAGGGTCATATTGGCGAGTTTCTCTGAAATTCCAAGCAGAGAGAGGGCGTTCGATGTAACGCCGGATGCGAGGCGCCTATTACAGGAGGGACGTGCTTCCGCACATCCGGACTCGCCGCGGGTGCCTCCGAAGGGAAACGAGCCGCCATGCCCACCGCCGGCGGTGAACGATTGCGCTTCACGGAGGCGAGTGTTACAAAGCTCGGCGGCGCGCAGTTGATCGTTTCACTTCGTCATCATCATGGTCGGGAAAATCCTCCAACCGGAAATTCGAAGCCTGATCGACGCGCGTGATTTCGGAGCGCTCCGGGAAATTTTTCGCGAATGGCCGCCGGCGGATGTGGCCGAGGTGATTCTCGACATGCCGGAGGACGAGCAGGTCATCATTTTCCGCGTGCTGCCCAACGCGCTCGCCGCGGATGTGTTCGAATACCTCGACGTCGAAGCGCAACAACAATTGCTTCGGGCCATGGCCCACGAGCAGGTCGTCGGGATTTTGAATGAAATGTCGCCGGACGATCGCACGGCACTCCTGGAGGAAATGCCGAGCGCCGCGGCGCGGCAGTTGATCAAACTTCTCACTCCGGAGGAACGCCGCGTCGCGCAATCACTGCTCGGTTATCCCGAAGGCAGTATCGGACGTTTGATGACGCCGGATTTCATCGCCGTGCACGACGATTGGACGGTGAAGGAAGTGCTCGACCACGTGCGCGAGTTCGGGCACGACACCGAGACGCTCAACGTGATTTATGTCGTCGATGAACGCGGAAAGCTCATCGACGACTTGCGTATGCGCGAATTTCTCCTGCGCCCGCTCGAGGCGAAGGTGAGCGATTTTCGCGATCGCTTATTTGTCGCGTTGAAGGTGAACGATTCGCAGGAAGAAGCGCTCAACTCCTTCCGAAAATACGACCGCGTGGCGTTGCCGGTGGTCGACTCGAACGGAGTGCTGGTCGGGATCGTGACCAGCGATGACATGCTCGACGTCGCGGAAGAAGAAGCGACGGAAGACATCCAGAAACTCGGCGGTCTGGAAGCCCTCGACGAACCGTACATGACCATCTCGCTGCTCCGTATGGTAAAGAAACGAGCGACCTGGCTGATCATTCTGTTTCTCGGCGAAATGCTGACCGCCACCGCGATGCAGGGTTACAACGACGAGATCGAAAAGGCCGCCATTCTTGCGATGTTTTTGCCCTTGATCATTTCCAGTGGCGGCAATTCTGGATCGCAAGCAACGACGCTGGTGATTCGGGCGATGGCTCTGGGCGAATTGCGTCTGCGCGATTGGTGGCAGGTGGTCCACAAGGAACTTCTGTCCGGATTTTCTCTCGGCCTGATTCTTGGGAGCATTGGTTTTCTCCGAATCGCGCTCTGGCAATACCTGCACATTTTTGACTACGGGAAGTATCATTGGCTGATTGCCTGGACCGTCGGGTCTGCACTTGTCGGAGTAGTGTTATGGGGGTGCCTGGCCGGCTCGATGCTTCCGCTCCTGCTGCGGCGCTGTGGGCTCGATCCGGCGACCTCATCGGCGCCATTCGTGGCCACGCTGGTCGATGTGACGGGATTGCTGATTTATTTCAACGTGGCGCTGTTCATTCTTCGCGGCACGCTGCTATAACCGGCCTTACTTATGTTCTCGATCCGCAGATTTCTGGGACACGACGAAAAGTTTTTCGATCTGCTGGAAGCAAGCGCGGAGCAGGCGGACAGCAGCGTGCATCATCTGGTCGCGTTGCTGGCGAAGCTCGAGCGCCACGAGTCGCCGGAAAGCCTGGAAGAATTCGTCCACAGCCGGCGAAAAGATAAAGAGATCACGCAGGAGCTGACGGAACAGCTCTGCAAGACGTTCATCACGCCGCTGGAAAGAGAAGACATCCAGGCCCTGGCGGCGGCGCTTTATAAGATTCCGAAGACCGTGGAAAAGATCGGGGAGCGGATCGTGATCTTTCCGGGCGAACTCCACGGCCGCAGTTTCAAGAAGCATCTGGAATTGCTCGATCAGGCCGCGGAAACCGTCCTGGCGATGGTGAAGGAACTGCGCAAAGGCACCGATGTCGCCACGGCCCGCGAGAAAAATGCCCGACTGCAAACGATCGAAGGGGACGCGGATAAGCTGGAGCTCGACTTGCTGCGCGAATTATTTCACGGCGAGTACGACACCAAGCAGATCATCTTCCTACGCGATCTCTACGAGCTTCTCGAAAAAGTGATCGACCGCTGCCGCGACGCGGGGAACATCATTCTCCAGGTCGTGCTCAAGTATTCGTAAGCGCCATCTGAGGCACGCCGCATGGTCCTGTTCATCATCGTGGTGCTCGCGGCCATCGCGTTCGAATACATCAACGGCTTCCACGATGCGGCCAACGCGATTGCCACCGTCGTTTCCACGAAAGTACTGACGCCGCGGCAAGCGATCGCGATGGCCGCTTTCTTTAATCTCACCGGCGCTCTCATGGGAACAGCCGTCGCTACCACGATCGGGAAAGGCATCGTCGACACGAAGGTCATCAGCATGACGACGGTGCTTTGCGCGCTGCTCGGCGCCATCATCTGGAACCTGGTGACGTGGTGGATGGGCCTGCCATCGAGTTCCAGTCACGCGCTTATTGGCGGTTTGTGTGGCGCGGCGGTCGCATCGGCGCGCGGTGACTGGTCGGTGCTGAAGTGGAGTACGGGCCTCATGCCGAAAGTCGTCGCGCCCATGTTCACCTCGCCGGTCATCGGCTTTCTGCTGGGTGGATTCTTGATGGCTCTGCTGTTCGTCCTGCTGCGGCCGTTTACGCCCCACATCGTCCAGAAAATCTTCGGGAAGGCGCAGCTGGTCAGTGCCGCGTGGATGGCTCACAGCCATGGCACGAACGACGCTCAAAAAACGATGGGCATCATCACCCTCGCCCTTTTCACCGGCACGAAGAGCGGCGCGTTCAAGGATCTTCCGCCCATGTTCAACTTCCTGCACACGCCGGATTTCATCGTCGCCAAATGGGTCATCGTTCTCTGCGCCGCCACCATGGCTGCGGGCACGGCTGCCGGTGGCTGGCGAATCATTCGCACGCTCGGCCATAAGATGGTGAAGCTGCAACCAGTGCACGGCTTCGCCGCCGAGACCAGCGCTGCCGTGATAATTCAAGTAGCGAGCCACTACGGCATTCCGCTCTCGACGACCCACGTCATTTCCACGTCGATCATGGGCGTCGGCGCCGTGAAACGCTTCAGCGGTGTGAAATGGACCGTGGTCGAGCGGATCGTCTGGGCGTGGCTTCTGACCCTGCCTGCTACGGGGTTGATCGGCTACATCCTGGCGCGGTTAGCGCAGTAGTGGAGCTAACCGGAGAACGGGTAGTGTCCTAATTTGTTTTCTCGAGCCGGAAAAATCGATGTGCTCGAGCGAGAGAGACGACACCTCAGCACCTGTAGCGGCGGTCTATGACCGCCGAAGCGTATTCAAAAGACGGCGGTGATAGACCGCGGCTACAGCACAGCCTTCGCGCACTACGGCGCCCCGAGGTCGTAGACTTCAACCAGGCCGGTGCCGGTGCCGTTGTTCAGTCCCGCCAGCAATGCCGTGTAAAGACCCGGCGGCAGCGTCGCGGCTATCCCGGCCTCCAATGGGCTGATCGGCGCGAGATGGGCGGCAGTTAGTTCCGCGGCTTGAACCGGGTCATCCCGCCAATCGTTATTCGCAATGAGAAGCGCTCCATTACCATCGCGCAACTCCAGGGTTGGATCTGCCAGCGCGTTCTCCACACCAAAGGAAGCCAGACGCGGCCCGATGCCACGCACCACGACTCTGTCAGCGCCGGTGTTAGGGTTTATGCCGGTGTAACCGCCCAGGATGAAGCCCGCGATCACAATGTCGTCTCCCGTGCCTACGACAGCCCGCGTGCTAATGTTAGCCAGATTTCCAAACCCGACAGAATAGACTTCCACAAGGGCGACACCCGAGGTGTTATCCTTGCCTCGTACGACGACCGTATAATTCCCGCGAGACAGAAGATTGATATACATCGCTGATTCCTCTTCATAGAAAGGCGCGAGGCCCAGGTTTTCGACCGTATCCGCCGAGCCGTCGTCTCTCCAGTTGTCGTTCGTGAGCGTGAGAAATCCGTCCGGACCGTGCAGTTCCAAGACCGGATCAGCCAGCGCATTGGGGACACCCACTTGCGCCAACGAAGGCCCAATGGCCCGAACGACGATTTGCATAGTTGCCGTGACGATGAACCCGCCGATGCCAACATTATCACCGGTCCCAACTAGCATCCGCGTCGAGAGGTTGACGGCTCGCGCCGGAGTTCCGCCTGGTGTCGGTGTCGGTGTCGGTGCAGGTGTTGCGGTTGGCGTAGGTGTCGCTGTCGCGCCTGGTGTCACCGTTGGAATTGGTGTCGGTGTCGCGTTGCTGGCATCCGGCCCCAGGATGCCAACTGTGATCGGCGTTCCCGTCTTGAAGAAGCCGATCGTCGCGGTCGTAGCCTGCGGCGGACGATTGGAATCGAATCGGAAATTATACAAAGTCCCCCATCGAATCGCGTTCGCGTTCTGGTTCTGCGCGAAGGTCTCCGTGCTCCAGCTCAGAGCGCTCCCGGTTTGATTCGAAGCCCAGGCCGCGTTGCTATATCCTGCGTCTCCCAGGGTTCCATCATTTGGAAATCCAGGATGATTCAGCGGAGCATGAAACCCCGGGTTGCTCACGGTAATCAAGCCGCCCAAAGGCACGCTGAGGGATTGAACCCCGCGATCAAGATTCTGGTTATAAAGCGCGTATTCATAATGCCAAACCCCCGCGGATGGGTTGGTCACTTTGTAGGCGATGAACGCACGGCCATCGCTTCCCGGCTCGGGCTCGATCGCGTTGATGGTCGCTCCAGTCCAGGCATTGATGGCCGGGCTCGCTCGCGCGGTGGCTCCGACCGGCGAAAAGGTAAAGTTCGTCGTGACATTGAAACGGCGATAGGAGGCATTGTTGTACATGTTGCATTGCCCAGGGTGAGCCTGGCACCAGGCATACTCATCTGGAGTGATGTATTGAACCTCGGCGTAATAGGTCGCGCCCGGATTCATCGTGGTGTTCAGGTCGTTGCTTTCGACAAGGATTCGGTGCGATGTGCCTGTTTCAATGTGGCCGGTATGGTCTCTTGCATTCGCTTGGAAGAAACCCGTAAAAGGATTCACCCACGCCCGTGAACCCAGGAGACTCTGAGTCGCATTTTGGGAGGAGAAGTAAGTATCGGAGCACCCCACTCCAAGATGAGTCTCTTCACCTCCCGTGCAGCCAAAGCCGCACTCATCGAAATTTGCTGCCCCGAATGTATGCTTGACCCAGGATTGGCCGATTTGCTCAAAACGCTCGTCGTTGCCCGATCCGGCGCTCATTCGATAGAGATTGTGCGCAATGACAGGGTGGTCTGTATTTGGCATCTCAATGAAACCCACTTCCACGTTTCCGGCATTGCAAGCGGTCGCTCCCACGCCCAGGCCGAGTTGGGGCGGGGGAGTTCCGGTCGCCCCATATTGAGCTAAGTCACTTATATCCCCTACGACGATATCAGGTCCGGGCACAAAACCTTCCGGAGCACTCTGGACCGCGCCACCCGCCAGCAGCACCGCGAGGGAAAACAGGAAGAGCAACGCCTTCCTGGCTCCGGATGTCACTTTTGGCCATGAAGTGAGCGTGGTGACTTGAGTGGCTGGGAGTTGGGAGCACATGGCGATTCTCCAAAGCGGCGACCGATGCCACTCGATTCGTATCCGGCAGTGCCTTTCTGAGCAAGCCAAAAATCCTTGATGAGATCATGGGCGTCGTGAAACGCTTCCGCGGCGTTAAGCGGACCGTCGTCGAGCACATCGTCTGGGCGTGGCTCCTGACCCTGCCTGCCACCGGCTTGATCGGCTACGTCCTGGCGCGATTAGCACAGTAACAAAGCTGACCGAGTACCGGAGGAATTGACGATGCGCGCAGTGCCTCTATGATTCGGGTGGATGGCAAAATCCCCCAAAGCTTCGGCGCTGGTCGATACGCGCGTCATTTACTGCGGCGACAATCTGGAACAGCTGTGCAAGCTGCCCGAGGCGTGTGTCGACCTGATTTACATCGACCCGCCGTTCAACTCGAACCGCAATTACGAGGTCTTCTGGGGCGAGACCAAAGAGAAACGGTCATTCGCCGACCGCCACGAATCGACCAAGGCGTACATCGAATACATGCGACCGCGCTGCGTCGAGCTGCACCGCGTGCTGAAAAAAACCGGCATCGTCGGTGAAATGGATTTCATGGACGAGTGGTATCCGATCCAGGTTAAGCAGACTGCGAAAGTCGGCCGGCCCGACATCGATTCGTTCGAAGCTGTCCTGATTCGCGAAGAACGAAAACTAGGCTATTTCGTCGGCTTCGATTTCACCGGCGACGCTCTCTTCGAGATTGACCGCTTTCGACGGAAAGAAGGCCGCGAAATTAAGCCACTGACGGTCCGGGAGATCCTCGACGAAGAGCTCGCCTCGCCCAAATGAGCGAGGCGGCGTACAAGTACATGAGCGCTTATTATGCGCTAAAAACCCTTCGTGACCTTGAGTTGAAGATCACGCCACCGAATCAGTTCAACGATCCCTTCGAGTTTTCTCCCCGCGTGATCTGTTCGTCACCAGAGCGAGAGGCGAAAAGGATTCTTAAACTAAAGGCTGAAATCAAAGGGATGTACGAAGAAGAGAAGCAGCTCGGAATCTTCAGGGGAAACTTCCGTGAGTATCGCGAGCGGATGAGGAGAATGCGTCCTACTTTGATTTCGGGTGTTGCTGGCAAAATGCATGAGGCGAATGCACATCTTCAGCATAATTATCTCGATGGTATCAGCAGAGATGTCGGAGTCCTTAGTCTTTCGGCGCGCCCCAACTCGATCGTAATGTGGGGCCATTATGGTGATAAACATCGGGGAATGGTTATCGGTTTCGATACCGCATGGGAAGTCTTTCGGTCCGGAAAAGGATTGCGTTCTGTTCGGTACGATCGAAAACGGCTGACGTGGGACTCCGCTTGCAAGCCCGGTAGTGCAGCCGAGAAAGCGTACGTCGTGCAGATGATTTGCCACAAGAACGACGAATGGGCGTACGAAGACGAGCTAAGACAGATGTTCAAATTAGCGGGGTTGAAACGCAGACCACTCGAAGATCGGGGCGTCGGCTATTTTCTGTCCGTTCCAGCACATACTGTGGTGAGCGTTTTACTGGGAGCGCGATGCTCAATCGAAGACGAAGCCGAACTGCGATCCGTGCTAGATAATCGGCGCTTCTCGCACGTCACAAGACCTAAGCGGGCACGGCTCCACGACACTGAATTTGCACTAGAATTCTAGTAGGCCGCGCAACCGGAAGGGCGGTCTATGACGCTGGCAACATGAACGAGTGAACGAACTTTACGTATTCATCCAGCGGAACGACTCGGAAGTGGAAATCGTCATCGGCATTTGTTAGCCCGGCCGAGGTGATGGCCTGAGGGTTAACGAGCTTGTGAAAAGTAACTCCTTTGGCCTTTGCGCGACTGATGCTTGCCGATATGTTCGGAATTCTCCGGGAGCAAATAATTTCGGTGACCGCCGATGCACAAATAGTGTCGAAGCGATATTCCGCTTCGTCTTGAGTTAGAGTAAGTCCTCTGACAAGCGGTTGCGGCGAGTTCTTCGTCGGATCAAAAAAGAATATCCCTTCGAGCAGAAGCCTTGGACCAATCGGCAAAAGGTAGTGGTTGGCCTTGTGATCTGTTAAATGGATTGGCACCAATCCAACATCTGACATGGGGAGTTCAACTAAGGAGTTAGAGATAGTCCATTTGGTGTGGAGAAATTGGCTGTAATCGAGTGCATACGTGCGTCGAAACTGAAATCGGTAAAGCAACTGCAGACCATTTTCTGATTCGATTATTACCTTGCGCCCAAGCGAGCACTCTCGTCGCCAACTGTCTATTGTATCTTTTGGGATGTCGAAATGGCGCAACAAATCATGCTTCCCGTTTTCCAATTCCCAATTTATTTGGAGTACAAGACCGACAACTGCGCCAGGCTTCGAGAAGAGAGCTACACCTTTGAGAAAAGCGCAATACCAGCACATATTCTCATAAATGGCCGGTGGCAGTTGCGTTGACGGTTTCCTCGCCGCTTCTTCTAATGCCTTAAATGTCTTCCGCAGACCGGATTCCACTTTGGAAAAGGCTTCCTCAAGGGTGTTGTCCGCTTGTCCAGAAACCAATAACTGATTATAGCCAGGCCAAGCACACGCCTTTTCTTTGCTTTTCGGAATCCATTCTCCAGTTTGAACCTGATAGCATTGTAACGGGCGTCCTGGGATTTTGAATCGCTCAAGCAAAATTTGGGAAATGGAGTGCTGATTCTCGTTTGTCTGGTTCATTGACGTCGATAACTTTGCAGTTTCGCACAGTCGAGAGAAACACAGAATTCGCGATTTCGGCGCTGATTGCGGGAAAGGGCGGAGAATCCCGGGATTGATCCGGTGCGCAGGAACGGATGCCGGGAAAGCAATTGGGCACCGGAACCGATGGCTCGCGGTGCCCAACCGTTTTGTTCCCCCCAGAACAAGCCCTCTGGATAGGGATCGCGCATGCGGAATGCAAGCACAATCGCCATCAAAAGCGTATGCCCGAGACGGTTTGATACTCGGCGCTGCGGCGGCCGAACTAGCTCGCGACCGCGGCTTTGGCCTGTTGGAACTGCGATTTCAAGGTTGTTTGGCGGCGCGCTCCGTGATCCGAGTCTTTACCAGCTTCCGCACCAGTGCGGCTCGTAAGGGACTGTCCGCTTGAAAGCGGATGGTGCCCTTGCTGGTATCGTAGGCCTTTAGTTCGTCCTTGTGAACTGCCAAGGGGCGAGCACCCGGGTAGAAGGCGCAGTGGTTCGCAGCCGCGCCAAAGGCCACCAGCAGCCTTCCGCCAAGACGGAAGGCTGGGATCTGGTAGCTGATGCACTCTTCCGCCTTGGGCGCCGCGGACTTGATGGCTCTTCGAAGTTTCTCAAGCGCAGCTCGCTTCTCGTGGCTTAAGGGTGCAAGGTACTCGTCGATGGTCTCTGGTTTAGCTGACATGGCTTCTGCTTCCTGAGAGATTAACGACTGGTTCTCGATCGATGTGACAGCCTGCGAGATATTAGCGCGGCTATCGGGACAATTATCGCCATAAGCAGCCATGACGCCGGGGGAACTGCAACGAACACGAAAGCGCGCGGCGACCCCGCTGGCGGCAAAATGAATTTCCCGTAGAAGGCCAAAGAGCCCAGCGTAATGACAAGCGTTACGCCATAAAGCGTCGCTCGGGTCAGAACCGGCCAACGCTTTGAAACCACGTTGGCCCATGCGAGGGCCACGAACGGTGACAGAACCCAGATTACGAAAAGAACCAGCAGGAAACGGGGTGTTTGCTGACCTGCACGAAGCATTAAAGCGAGCGAACCCACGGCCCCAGCTCCCACCAAGACTAGCGCCACTCCGCGCAAGAGGCCAAGGAACCCACCGTCGGCCTTTCCCCGGTTTGCTTCAGACGTTATCTCACTGGAACCGTCAATGCTCATTGATCTCTCCTGGCGCCTTCTAAGAAACAGTTGAGTTAACTCGTTGAAAATCAGGGGCTCTGTCGCGAATTGAAACAGCGATCGTTGCAGGTGCAATAATAAAGTTTCTTTCTGTAAGAACCAAGGCGCCCCGGCTTGGTGGAATGCTAACGAGAACAAGATCAGCCGCGGCTCTGGGAGACGCAAGTGGCAGCAAGTTGAATCACATTAGCTAAGATCGACATCGAATGCATAACGCAGTGGAGCCCGCCTCAGGCGGGCTCCAGCGCTTGGTGGGGTTTCATCCTCCGGTCTCGTCCTTCATCCCTGCCCGTTTTCTCCGATTTGCACGCCCTATCGCCAAAGCTCGATGAAAACCGGCAAGTTCGGCAATAGATCGCCGGCCGCGTGCACGGCAATCGCAGCAAATAGATTTCGTGTTCGCGCCCAAATCACCCCGAACAGAATGCCGCTCGGTGCGACCACAACCACGGAATAAGCCAGCGCCGTGAGGGCCGACGGATTAGCGCCGAGGCCTTCCACTTCGCCCCCATGACGGAAAATGAACCCGGGCGCGTGCGCCAGTCCAAAGGTCAGCGACATCAGCGCAACGGCCGTTATCTCCGAGCGAAAAAACGCACTCAACCGTGATTGAACCAAGGCACGAAAAAAAAACTCTTCCACCAGTCCAGCCTCAATGGCCAGCCACACAAAACACACGGGTAAAGCTGGCAACAACTCGTGCGCGGGAAATTTCCCAGCGCGCACCGGCGCCACGGCCCCACCGAGGAAATACTGAAAGAGGATGAGCGCGCCGCTCAGCACCAACACAGCCAGCCCATGGCCACGGCCAAGTGCACGCAGGGCCGACAGACTGACCCCGTGGTTGGCCCAGCGATAACCGAACAAAGAGCGAAAAATCAACCATGGCACTACCACGAACACGGCCAGTTTCTTCGCCAGATTGACAAAGAAATGAATTCGCGGCGAGACGCTCCACCGTGCGGCAAGAAGCCCATCGATCCATTGCGGGCCGCCGATGAGATAGATCGAGAGAGCGATCACGATCGCGACCAGTGCCAGCATTTCGCTCCCGCTCGATCGGGTCGGTATTGCGAGCGGGACGGCGCGGCGCGTTGCTATCCATGCGAGCAGGGGAAACACCAAGCCGATGATGACGAGCTCAACCAGGGCATCGGCCAAATTGAAATCCTTGTTCTGCGACAAAATCGCCAGTCCGGCCAAATAGAGCGCCGCAAAGAGAGCGACGCCCGGATTAAAGACAAGGAGTCGAACCCTCTTCATACTCTTGGATGCATTGCGGAGCACCTTTGGATTCAAGAACTTCGCGTCAACACAGAGGCGCCGCAATGTGTGCGCGATTTGTCAGCAGGCTCGCTCCGATCGATGCGATAGGTGGACCGCAACGCGAAACCGCGTGCGCTATGTCTTTGCGTCCAGTCGGCTGTCGAAACTCTGAAGACCTAACGACATGGGGTTCAGCGGCGAGCGAAGCGCGTCCGGTGCAACGACGTGGGCGTGTTCACCGGGCTAAGCATTCAGTCCAAGAATCATCTTCCAATGGAGACGACCATCGTCAGGAGTACCGCAATAGACGACGACGGTATCGGACGCGGCCATCGGCTGGAACAGCAAATAGACCTCCTTGCCGTGTGCTCGCGCCTCATTAAAGACGATCTCGCCGCGCAAACCCTGAATCGGTGCGATGAGAAAATCCAGCTTAGCGCGTTGGATCAAGCGCAGGATCTTGGCATCGGGCGGGATAGTGGAATAGCCGTCGCTTCGCCACAGCGCTGAGGATCCAGCGGCCTCAAAGCCGCGATACGGCACCGCGACATGCTGGAGAACAGCCCATCCCCCGACAGCGACAACGGCAATCCAGCAGAAGACCGTAACAATCAGTGTACGACGACTGGTCATGACGCCTAACGAGAACAAGGTGAGCGACGGCGACCGAAGCCGCACGGTGATAACACGAAAAGGATTCTAGCTACCTCCAGCGTGGACGCAAGGCGGGTCGCCGTTCGCTCCGCCGCCTGGTTAGGTCTTTGGCGTGGCTGGTCTGTGATCATGCTTCTGGGATAACTTCCGAAGGCGAAATGCCACACGCAAGTAACCGCACCAGCTGCCGAGGAATGCCGCGACTATAACTATGATACCGACGGCGAACACCGTGCCGAGCCGCTTCCACTCGCCCGAAGTCGCAAGCCAGTGCGTACTGCTCGATTGTGCATCGTGGCTGCGAAAAAGAACAGCGAGGCCGATCAATGCGAACGAAATAGCGATGAGCACAATACCGCGCCACGAAAATCTTGGCTCAAGTGGTGGGCTCATAAGACCTAACGAGACAGAGCTGAGCCGCCGCTGGCGAGAGCGAACGTGGCAAATATCAGAAACTCTCTCATAAAATCAGAGCAACTAAACACAGCGGCCAGCGGTTGGCTCCAGCGATTTGGTTAGATGAAGTCGGTTCATCGCACGCGGGTCCAGCGACCTTCATTACTACCGTCGCTGAAAATAAGCTCGTCTGAAGTGACCTTCACGATTCTTTCCCTTCTCGTTACCCCGGGCGGCCCCCAGAATGAGTCAGACTCCGTAGTAAAAACGAGGTCGTTCCCTTCAACGTGCCATCTCGCGACGGCTTGACCCTCCGCACTGCGATAACGCCACACTTCTTTGTGATCCGCTGTAAACGTGACCTCCATAAAATCGTCGGCCAACGGAGGGGGAGTGCTAGGAGGATCGCGCGCGTATATGATCGTCAAGGCCGGTGCTGCCCACGTCCCAATAAGACGGTTCTCGATCGAAGAGCGTGAATGGCACGCGCCCGCTCCGAGAAGCGCGATAGTCGCGATAAGGGTGCCCTTCATCTAACGAGCCCAAAGTGAGCGACGGCCACCGAGAACGAGCGCGGTCCGCAGTAGGGGCGTCCTGGTCACGCTCGACGTGAACGCACGGCGGGTGGCCGTTCGCTGCATCTTCTGGTTAGGCGTTTTGCGAGCCATATCAGCGGTAGTGCAATGCCGCGTATCCGGCAACAATGACTATGATCGCAATCGCGGTCAGAGCCATACGCGCAGTCACGTCTGAGGGGCGGCTGAATAAAACCCATAATACCGGAACTGAGAATGCGAAGGGGACACCGCTGGCGGCAAGCAGACTATGAAACGTGAGTCGCGGAATACCCACGAGGACGGGAGCCGCTAAGACGACTACGATACTCGCGGCAACGGCCAGGCACAGACTCCTTAACTGTCGTGCGGAGCGAGATTTCATCGGGCCGATCTCTGCCATATGTTACACGCCTAACGAGAATTAGACGAATGTTCGTCTTTAAAGGCGGACAAACTTTCGCCTATTTCGGGGGACATGGCTAAGAATGTACAGTTTTCGGTCAGGCTGAGCAAGCCGAATGCGCGGCTCGGGATGGCAGGCAGAACGGCGTCGCGAATCAGCGCTTGATCTCGACCCACTCGTTCCGAGCCCGCGAATCGGCGACAGCTTGGACGACGCGCATGTAGCGGACGCCGTCCTCGAAATCGGGCTGCGGACGAACGCTAACGACTCTATCCCGCGTCTCCCAGCACGTAGATCACCCAGGGGGCTATCGTCGTCTCACTTACCCACGAGTATCCTTCGTTCGGCTTCGCCAGGGGTCTGTAGGTCTCGATCGGCATTAACCCTGCACGCTTGTAGGCTTCGTGATAGTCGTAATCCGTGCAGAGGATGTCCTCTACGGGCCGCCTGTCTCCGACGTCCAGCATGACAATCAGGACCTTGTCTCCGCTCCGCGCGGTTCGGTTTTCAGGAAAATCCTTCGTGGAGAACGAGGCCCACTCGTTTGAGTAGATGTCGGGCGCCGAGACAAGATTCACCATGCGTCCGCCACCCTTGAGCAGCCGCTTCAGGGACTTCAGCAGCGCAATCTTCTTCTCCATCGTGGGGATATTGTCGAAGGTAAAAGCGGATAAGACGAGGTCATAGGTTCCCTCCGAAAACCCGCTGAGGTCACCGTCCGGCAGTAGACAATATTCTCCCCCGGGGTCGCGCTCGCGAGCCTGGGCGAGCATGTGCTCCGAGATGTCCACGCCTACAGCGTCGAAGCCGAGCTCCCGCAAGAACCGTGTCGAACGGCCGGCCCCGCACCCGAAGTCAACTGCCTTCCTGCCTCGCACGTGCTGGCCGATGATGGTAGGTAGATCCCGGTACGCCAGGTAGTACGTCCCGGGGAACTCAAGCTCGGCATAGGCCTCCGCGCGGGCCCTGTCGTCGTACACGTTGGAGAACTCTTCGGTCATCTTCTCCCCCTTGGAATCGCCATTTAGACTTTATGGCTGTCGACCCGTTGTGGAGATGGCCGCGCGAAGTTGAAATTGGCGGTGTGTTTGCCATTCAATATTATCGCGGGTTGTTCCGCTAAAGCGGGACAGAGCCGCATGGACGACGGCGGTAAAGCGGAAATCGTCCAGATGTTCAACCAGTGAACTAAGAACAAGCAAACACACCTATTAAAAATAGACTCTATCTCGGGATGGATGTCCACAAAGACTCGATCGTTATTGCCATCGCCGCCGCCGGGCGGAATGGGGAAGTGCGCCTTTCGCAACGCGGAGCGCAAATGGCTGGCCCTGCCGGTGGGGACACAACCGGCCACTCTCACCGCGCAAATGCGGCGCAAGATCGATCAGCCCGAAGCGCGTCGCATCTACGGCCGGCGCCTGGCCATTGTCGAGCCGGTCTTT
>DASVJK010000006.1:0-10022 GCA_036385955.1 Chthoniobacterales bacterium
GCGGGTCTGGCGCTGACAAACAACCTCGAGTCTGGCATAGCCGTGACGCTGCCGCCGGGCCTTTACACCGCGCTGCTTGCTGGAAAGAACAGCGGCACCGGCATCGGCGTGGTTGAAGTCTACGACCGCGGGGCACCATAACGAACTGGCTTCGATCGCTTCCCTCTCCGCGACCTGTGTCATCCCGAGGTCGCCGCGGCAACCGATGCCGATGTCGTTGACCCGGCCATTTCCCTTCCGCACGATCCAGCGGGAGTGCCGAACTTCCGGCGCCCCCCCTTTCGGATGTCGCGGCAGGAGCGACGAACGCTGACGACAGCGGACAATTTACGAAACTGCAGTCACTGTGGCGTTGTTCTGACCGCTGCCATAACCGATCCGAATCCAAGTGAGGCATTGACGACAAGCGTGGGCTCATTAACCTTGGATCAGGCAATGGAGTTTGCCTTCCCGTGTTTCGGGAAAACCGCCTGACCGGTTCAGAGCTAATGACTCCTGTTTAGCGCAGCGATGCGCGGCAGGAGTTTTATTATGCTCAGTTATCTTTGGGTCAGCATGGGTGGTGCAACGGGAAGCGCCGCGCGTTTCTGGATCTCGGGCGTCGTAGCGCAGCGCTGGTTGCCGTCTGGCTCGGGCACTTCTCAGTTTGCATGATCAACAAACCCTAAGAAGGAACCATGCAAATTCCCAAAGACGCGATGCTTCTGCGCATCTTCATCGGCGAAAGCGACCGCTGGCAACACGGCCCGTTGTACGAAGGCATTGTTATGAAAGCCCGCGAACGTCATCTCGCGGGCGCGACCGTCTTGCGCGGCCCGATGGGTTTTGGCGCCGCGAGCCGGATTCATACCGCCAAAATTCTGCGGCTTTCGATGGATCTGCCGATTGTGATCGAGATCGTCGACAGCGAGGAAGAGGTGAACGGCTTTCTGTTCGACCTCGAAAAGATGATGGGTGGCGGCCTCGTCACGCTGGAGAAAATCAAAGTCATTCATTACCGCCACGAACGACCGGAGTCTGAGTAAAGAGCCATGCTTCAAAATATCTGGTTTGTCGCCGCCGTTTGGATGGGCCTCGCCCTGGTCGCGAGTCTCGTCTCCATCTGGGCCGGAATTTCCGTCGCGCTGATCGAGATTTTCGTTGGTGTCCTGGCCGGAAATCTTTTCCATCTTCAGGCGAACAATGAGTGGATCGGCTTTCTGGCGATGCTTGGCAGCGGCGTCTTGACATTTCTCGCCGGAGCCGAAATTGATCCGCGTTCGCTCAAGGAAAATTTGCGCGCGAGCGCACTTATCGGCTTCATCTCGTTCGCGGTGCCTTTCGCGGTCGTGTGGCTCTTCGCCCAATTTGTCCTCGGCTGGTCGCTTCACCAGGCGCAGATCGCGGGCATCGCGCTTTCGACGACTTCGGTGGCGGTCGTTTACGCCGTAATGATTGAAGGTGGATACAGCGACACGGCGATGGGGAAAATGATTCTCGCCGCCTGCTTCATTACCGATTTTGGGACCGTGCTCGCGCTCGGCGGACTCTTCGCAAACTTCAATATGTGGCTGGTTGTCTTCGTCGCCGTCATGTGCGTCGTGCTTTGGTTCATGCCGGCGTGGACTAAATCGATCATCGACCGTCTCGGAGCATCGCGGGTCAGCGAGCCGGAGGTGAAGTTCATCTTTTTTGTTTTGTTCTTTCTCGGCGGCCTCGCCACTGCCGCGAAGAGCGAAGCCGTCCTCCCCGCGTATCTCGTGGGACTGGTGGTGGCAGGTGTCTTTCTGCGCGACAAAACCCTGGTCCATCGCATGCGCAGCATCGCGTTCGCAATGTTTACTCCTTTCTATTTTATCCGCGCCGGCCTCTACGTCTCCCTTCCGGCTCTCTGGCCTGCACTCACGATTGTCGCCGGTCTGCTCTTCCTCAAAATGGTGACGAAAATCGTCGGGGTCTGGCCGCTTGCGCGAATGCACTTTATGAGCCGGCGCGAAGCCACCTACACCACGCTTCTCATGGCGACCGGCCTGACCTTCGGCACGATTTCCGCGCTCTTTGGGTTCCAAAACAAGATCATCGACCAGCGTCAGTACACCATCCTCGTGACCGTAGTTATCTTGAGCGCGTTTGTGCCCACGCTTTTCGCGCAGACATTTTTCCAGCCGACCAAAGACGCGATGCACGCCTGGGGTCGCCTCTATCGCCGCAGACTCGCGATTCAATCAGTTGAAGACACGGAAGAAACTCCCGACCCCGTCGAGCGAACGCAGCAAAAATGACCTTTACCGTTCACGCCTCAGCGATGTCGAAATATGACATCGCTTATCATCTCCGACCTGCACAGCTATTATCGAAGCGTTGCTCGCGGTCGCCCACGCCGAAGAGCCGGATAAAATCTGGTGCCTGGGCGATTACGGACCCGAGCCAGCCGAAGTGGTGCAATGGGTGCGGCACCAGACAAATCATGGCGGAGATTCTCGGGATGCGTTACGCGTCGTTAGACGAACTGCTGCGCGAATCGCACGTTATCTCGATCCACGCGCCTCTCACCGCCGAGACGTTTCATTTGCTCGACCGCGACGCGTTCGCGAAATACCGCAACGCCTTTGTCAGCGACTCTTCAATCAATATCGTGAAATCGAAGTGAAAGCATCTCTCGAAACAGTGCCCGCGACGCCGGGTTTAAAAGCAAAAACCCGCTGGCTTAACCGCACCGTGCTGGGCTTCGGTTTGGCGAGCCTTTTCTCCGATATCGGTCATGAGATGGCAACCACTGCGATGCCGGTGCTTCTTGCTTCGTTAGGCGCGAGTTCAGCGGTGCTCGGATTGATCGAAAGCCTCGCCGATGGGCTATCGAGTGTCGCGAAACTTTTCTCCGGTGTTTACAGCGATCGCCTGCGGAAGCGAAAACCGCTCGTGGTGGTCGGTTACTTTGTGACTGCGTCCGGCATGGCTAGTTTCGCGCTCGCGACGCAGTGGTGGCATGTCCTGCTCGGGCGCGTGGGCGGCTGGCTCGGGCGCGGCGCGCGCACGCCAGTGCGCAATGTTTTGCTCACGGAAGCAACGACACCGGAGACGTACGGCCGCGCCTTCGGCCTGGAGCGCGCGATGGACAGCGCCGGCGCGATTTTCGGACCAACACTCGCCCTCGGCTTGACCGCCGCGATTGGCCTGCGCTCGATGTTCGCGCTCACAATCGTGCCCGGCATCATTGCCGCTCTGCTCATCGCGTTTCTAGTTCGCGAGAAGCATCACGAACCACAGCCCGAACACACGCTTTGGAAGGGGGTGAAAGCGCTTCCGAAAGATTTTCGCAAATATCTCGTGGGCGTCGGCATCGCGGGCATCGGCGACTTTTCCAACACGCTTCTCATTCTCTGGGCGACGCAAACGTGGACGGCGCGTTTTGGCGGCGCGCGAGCGGCGGTGCTCGCGATGGGTTTTTACATCGGCTACAACATCGTTTACGCAATCTCCTGCTACGTCAGCGGAATGCTTGCGGATCGTTTCGCGAAGAACTGGGTGCTCGCCATCGGCTACTCGGTCGCAGTGGTTCCTGCAATCGCGCTAATGTGGCCGGGCGCTTCCTTCGTGAAGTTCGGGATCATTTTCGCCTTTTCGGGTCTTTATATGGGCGTTTGGGAGACGCTTGAAAACACC
The DNA here is from genome assembly GCA_036385955.1 of Chthoniobacterales bacterium. GTDB lineage: Bacteria > Verrucomicrobiota > Verrucomicrobiia > Chthoniobacterales > UBA10450 > AV80. Next base: position 3,643 of record DASVJK010000006.1, read on the forward strand.
ACTGCGGCGACGCTCCTGCCTGCGCAAATCCGTGGCGTCGGCTTCGGTGTCCTCGCGACTGTCAACGGCGTAGGCGATTTCATCTCGAGCGCGGCAGTTGGCGCTCTTTGGGTGATTTCGCCAGTCTGGGCGATGTCGTTCGTGATTGTGACTTCATTAGGTGGCGCGGCTATCATCGCCAGCACCAAACCCGCGGGAGAAATGGCCGCCACATGAGCGCCGTCGACGAGCCGCCGGACGCCGGCGCAGCATAGCGGTTAGTTGCTCCGGCGTGGAGGCGTTATTCGCGAAACTTGCTCGCGGCACGTCGGACGGGGGCCTTGTGAGCATGTTGTTTGCGCTGCTTTGCAGAAACATCTTCCAGTCGCGATTTATCACGATTCGGCTTTCCGATCGAGGGCCTGCCACCGGAGTCATGTTTGGGTGTTTGTTTGGGCATGGCTGAACGTCGGTGAGTTGCCGCGATTGGACAATTGACTGCATCTGGCTTCATCCCGCCGCCCTTGCCGCTCGCCATGCCTTCCAAATCTCTTGATTGACGGAGTTGAGCGAACCCTCTCCATTGCCACTGACTTCGACCTCAACGACCAAAGGAATCTCGATAAAAAAATCCCCGTCAGGATTACGTAGAGTCTTCGCGATCATGACCCTTGTCGTGATCCTCTCTGCGGTTGGGACGTATTGGGCTGGCTTGCGCCTGGTCCGGCTCCGCTCTCTCGCCGCACCTCATCGAGACGTGATCGTGCAAGCCGAACGGCTCCTTTCCACCCTAAAGGATGCGGAAACAGGCCAACGCGGGTTCGTCATCACGGGCGACAAGCATTATCTCGATCCCTACGAAAGCGCCCGTTCCCGGTTGCAGGACGAGATCGATCGCCTGCGCGACATGAGAAATGTCGCGGTGCCATTGCGCGAGTTGGACGCGATCCAGGCTCTGGTACAGACAAAACTGGACGAGTTGGGTGAAACGATCGCGCTGCGCCGGAGCGGAGGATTCGAAGCGGCGGCGGCACGAGTCGAGCAAGGAGCCGGGAAGGAGACGATGGATGAGCTGCGCAAACGCGTTAGTGCGGTGCGCGATCAGCAGGAGGCCTTGCTCTGGACAGAGGGCGGACAAATCGAGTCGGCAACAACGTTGCGCACCCTCGTCTTCCTCCTTTGCGGTTTGATGAATCTCTTCTTTATCGTCTGGGCCTACCGGCGCATCCGTCTGGCGTTGGACGAGCGAGAGGCCGCTCTCGCGGAGAAGCAGGCGGAACGCGAAGAAGTCGCGCGGCAGAAGGATCTTCTTGCGGTCACGCTCTCAAGCATCGGCGATTGCGTGATCGTGACCGACGCGGCGGGACGCATCACCTTCATGAATGCCGTCGCGGAAGACCTGACCGGCTGGAAACTCAAGGACGCGGTTGGCCGGCGCGCGGGAGAAGTGTTCCGCATCATCAACGAAGACACCCGCGCCGCGGTCGAGAGCCCGGTGGACAAAGTGCTCCAGTATGGGGGGATCGTGGGACTGGCGAATCACACCCTGCTGATTCGGAAGGACGGAACGGAAGTGCCGATCGATGACAGCGGAGCGCCCATTCGGGCAGCGGATGGCGCCGCTCGCGGAGTTGTCCTCGTGTTCCGCGATTTTTCCGCACACAAGGAGACGGAGCGCGCCCTGCGAGAGGCGAAAGAGGCTGCGGAAATGGCGAATGCCGCGAAGGATCACTTTCTCGCCATGTTGTCGCACGAGCTGCGCACGCCTCTAAGTCCCGTGCTCGCGACGCTTAACCTTTGGGAGGTTAGTGACGAACTTCCTTCCGGAATGAAATCCGACGTTCAGATGCTTCGGCGGAGCGTAGAGTTGGAGGCACGAATTATCGACGATCTGCTGGACCTGACACGGATCGCGAAAGGAATGCTTTCCTTCACGCGTGAGACAATCGACGCGCACGATCTGATCGAATTTCTCGTCAGCCTTTGCCACAGCGAAGTTCACGACAAACGGCTGGGCCTTTCCGTCGATCTCGAAGCTGAGAGGCACTACCTCTACACGGACGCCGGGCGGCTCCAGCAGATTTTGTGGAACGTGATCAAGAACGCCGCGAAGTTTACCGAACCCGGCGGGGAAGTCCGCATCGTCACATCGAACGATGGAAGTGGAAACGTTGTCATCACCGTCACGGACAATGGAATCGGCATGACGCCGGAGACCGTGGGCCGGCTTTTCAAGCCATTCGAACAGGGCGAAAAAGTGATTAGCCGGCGCTCCGGAGGATTGGGTTTGGGACTGGCAATTTCCTCGGCACTTGCCGGACAACTCGGGGGCGAACTGACGGCCCAGAGCGAAGGCCTCGGCAAAGGCTCGACCTTCACGATTGTCTTTCCGTCCACGGATTCAGCGCCAACCCGACCCGATCGGAATGTCACACGGGACCAGTCGCTGGCCGGAACCAAGATTCTGTTAGTCGAAGATCACTACGACAGCGCGCTCGCGTTGACTCAATTATTAAGCAAGCAGGGTTACGTCGTGCGAACGGCCAATACCGTCGCCTCCGCCTTGGAAGCCGTCGCCGAAAGGGCGTTCGATGTTCTGATCTGTGATATCGGGCTGCCCGATGGCACCGGCTTTCAACTTATTGAAACGGTGCGAAAGAAGGCCAGCACGCCGGCCATCGCCCTCTCTGGCTTTGGGATGGAGGAAGATGTTGCGCAAAGCCAATTATCCGGATTTGACGCCCATCTGACCAAGCCAGTGAACTTCCATAACTTGGAAGCCGCCATTCGCAAGCTGACTGCCCGTACTTAATCTGCTGCCGAGTGAACGTTGTTGGGGAAGCGAGGATCAATGATCCTGTGATGCGCGTAAGCTTCCGGGCGTTGAAACCCAAACTCACTCTTGCACTATCAAACCGCGCGAGGAATTGACGCTACGCGCCTCTATGATTCGCTGGATGGCATAGGCAACGGAAAGCCCGCCGGGGAGAGCCGGCGGGCTTTCGCTCCAGCCTAACCGTGTTGTCTCGTCTTATGGAATTGGAACAAATCCGACCTGGCCGACGATCTTTTGGCCGGCGCCGCTGATGGTGAAATCGAGGAACTGTTTGGCCAGCCCACTTGGGTCACCATTGGTGTAATAAAATGTGGGACGCGCGTAAGGATAGGTCTTCGCGTGCACGGTTTGCACCGATGGCAGCACTCCATCGATCGACATCACCTTAATGCCGCTCGCCTTGGTGTAAGCCAGGCCGACGTAGCCGACGCCATTCGCATTTTTGCCGACCTCCGCCGCGATCTGCTCGTTGCCGGCCATCTTCTGCGAGGTGCCCGCGTAGTCGCGCTTCTTCATCGCGAGCTCCTTGAAGTCCGAATAGGTGCCGGATGAAGTGTTGCGGGTGTAGATGGAAAACTTTCCGCTCGATCCGCCCACCGCGCTCCAATCCGCCACCTCCCCTGTGAAGATCTGCTCCACCTGTTTCTTCGTCAGGCTCTTGATCGGATTGGCCGAATTCACGATCACCGCGATGCCGTCGTAGGCAACGATGGTTGGCTTCATATGCACGCCCTTGGCGGAAGCCGCGCTGACCTCGGCGGGCTTGGCGCGTCGGCTGGCCATGCCGATCTGCGCCGTGCTATCGATGATCGCGGCGATGCCGGTGGTGGAACCTTCGGCCGCGATGTCGAAGGTGGTTCCAGGATGCTGGGCTTTGAACTGCTCCGCGAGCTGCGGCACGAGTTTCGCGCCGAGGGTGTCGGAGCCCTTGATGACGAGCTTCTCGGCGCGGGCTTCCGTGGAGACGAAGGCGAGCCCGAGCGCTATGGCGAGATGGGTGATTTTCATAATTTAGTGCTGACTGATTTGGTTTTCGAAACGTTTAGAACTTCACATTCAGGTCCGCCTGAAAGAGCTGATATTTGTCGAGCGGGTTGATTCCAATATCGCCCGCGCCTCCGGTGCCAAGAGTATTGTTCGAGCGGCGGCCGTAGCCGTAGCTCAGGTTGAAGGTGACCGCGTCGCTGATTGCGTAGCCGGCCTGAACGACGACGCCTTCCATGTTGACGCGGCTGTCGAAGAAGTCGGAGTCAACCAGGTTCGGGTCGAGAGCGTATTGCTCGGTATGTTGCCAGAAAGCCTGAAGCTGCCAGTCGTGCTTGGCCTTTAACTGGCCGATTCCGATGCCGACCTGATAGGCATAACGTTCATCCTGTGCCTCGGGATGGCCGGCTGCGATGGCGCGGTCGCCGCCATCGAAGTTGACCGCGAAATCGCCGAAGATTCGAACAGGCAGTTCCCCGATCCTGAATCCAAACTCCGCCGGCACTTCTAGGATGAGCAGACTGTTAATGCCGGTTTGGTTCAGCGCCAGCGAAGCCGTGTTGGTGATACCTGCCTCGCCGCCGCGAAAGAAGGTATTAAACGTGTCTCCCGCGCCCGTGTAGTTGTAAACCACGGGAGCGACCTGGAAGTAGATGTTCTTCGGGAAATTGATCCTGGCGCCAATCTGCCAGGCCAGCAGCCAGTTGTCGCTGTTCGGGACCAGCTTGCCGCCCGAAACAGAACGCGGCCCGAGGGGATTCTCCGGGTTCGCGTCATCATAGACGAACTGCGCCAGGTTCATGAAGAGATCGAGTTTTACCTTGAACGGCTCCGCCTCGATCGCAGCGACGGCTTTTCCATCCTTGCTGTACGACTCAGCCGCGGGCGCGGTGCTGCCTCCGCCGAAGCTGAAGTTATAGGAATGTTTCCATTGCTCGGCCAACCCTTCGGGGTTGATATCGCCGTCCCACACCATCAGGGTCGTCACGAGCGGGTTGGGCATCTTGCCGGCCGTGAAAGTGAAGTCGCGAAGTCCGCGGTAACCCAGGTAGACCTGGCCAACTCCGATGGCATCGCTGGCTTTGCCGAATGGACCGGCGTCGTCGCCGAAGGTGACGTTGGTGGATCTTGGGTTGGTGCTCGTCTCCAGACGAAGTCCAAAGAACCAGTCGTCCGCCAAGGTTCCACGGAGGCCTAGACGCAAACGATAGCGCTCTCTGCTCCTTTTCAGCGTATCGTTAGGCCCCGGGACCCCCGGGACGTTACTTGCGGTAGTGCCTTCGCGAGTCTCGTAGCGCACGCGCGCGTCGCCGTAGAGCTCGATCTCGGTGATGGGCGCGGAGAGTTTGAGTTTCCCGGACGAAGTGGCAGCTGCATCTCTTGTCAGCTCGCCGCGCACTTCCTCCGCCTCCTGGTCGGTGATGAGGCGCTTTTTCACGAGCAGATCGAGCAACGCGCCCGCGTCCTGCGCCCGCGCTGTGATCGCGCCGGCGATGATGCTGGCGGCCATGGTGATTAACATGAAATTTTTCCGTAACATTTGTTCTCCTTGCTTCTGCGGTTTGGGTTAAGGCCGAAGAGCGGTCAGCTCCGCGGCATTTAGGTGCAACGCGGTCGAAGCTAGAGAGCGATTGTTACGGCGGTATGACGGCCAGGTAACAGTTGCGTGAATTCGAGCCAGCTCGGCCGGAACGGTGCGTCACCTCGGGAAACGCATCCAACCAAGCGCTACCCCGCATGGATTCGAACCATGAATAACGCCTCCAAAGGGCGCTGTGTTACCGTTACACCACGGGGTATTCCAATTTTGGATTTTCGATTGCCGATTTTAGATTGAAACGGCGCCCGAGCGCTACCAATCCTTAGATCGCAAATTGCAATTCGCAATTCGCAATTCAACTCGCCCGGTCGGATCGAGTGCCCGCCAGGCTACGATTGCCGAGGCGGCGCCGGAAGGCGGATATCAACGGTAGTGCCGCTGCCCGGCACGCTCGCGACGGAGATTTTTCCGTTGTGGGCGGTCACGACGGACTTCGCGATCGCCATTCCGAGGCCAGTGCCGTGCGATTTCCCATGCGTGACGAAAGGTTCGAAAAGCTTCGGCAGAAGTTCCGCGGGAATTCCGATGCCCGTATCAGAGATTCGGATGACGACCTGCTTGTCTACCAGGTCGGTGCTGATCGTGAGAATGCCGCCACTGGGCATCGCTTCCCGCGCGTTCTTGATCAGGTTGCAGAGCACGCGAATGAACCGTGTGAGATCAACGACCACGGTCCCGTCGTAGCGAATGTTCTTGGCGAACTGAATGTTGTGGCCCGGAAGGAGGCGGAGCGCCTGCTGGTTCAATTCGTCGAGCAAGCGCCAGATGGAAACCGTCTCGCAGGAGAGCGAGGTCGAGCCACGCGCGTAATCGAGCAGCTCCTGCGTCATGGCGAGCATCCCATCCACGGCTTTGTCCGCCATCGAGGTCAGCTCGTGCAGGCGAGGATCGTTACTTTCACCAGCGATCAAATCTGTGCAGCAGCGGATGATGCAGATCGGGTTTTTCAGGTCGTGAATAATGGAATTGGCCATCGCGCCG
>DASVJK010000007.1:0-31569 GCA_036385955.1 Chthoniobacterales bacterium
CTCACGTTCACGGCCATCACTGTTTTTCTCTCCTATGTTAATTTCGGAACGCAAAAGGCCAACATCGCGGTCGCCATGCTCGTGGCCACCTTTAAAGCAGGCCTCGTCGCGGCGATCTTCATGCATCTTTCGTCCGAGAAAAAGATGATCTATCGCATCCTGATTTTTACCTTCTTTTTCGTCTTCGGTCTTTTCTGGCTCACCTATCTCGCGTGGTACGATCCGGTCACTCACTAAGATGTCGCTGAAAGGCTTTCATATCCTTTTCATCACTGTTTCGACGCTGCTCGCGCTCGGTATCGGTGGGTGGTGCCTTTGGGTCGATTCCGTCGAAGGCACGCCAGTTTTTTGGATAGGTGCTATCTGTTCTTTTGTCGCGGCGGTTGCCCTGATGGTTTACGGCGTGTGGTTTTGCCGAAAAATGAGACGGCTTCGGATTATCACATGAAAACGAAGTTGCTCGTGGCGTTTGTGCTCTTTCTCGGTTCACAGACCGGGCAAGCGCTCGCCTGCTCGGTTTGCTATGGCGCGAGAGATGGCAAGACCACGGAGCACATGGCAGTCGCCATTTGGGTTTTGATGGGCGTTGTCATGTCTGTCATGGGCGGAGTTGGGGCCTTCAGTTTCCATCTCTGGCGGCATGCCAACACCCCGCTCGAGCCGCATCAGGAACTGACCGACGAAGACCTGGACCGATATGACTAGGCTTGCCCTGATCAACGAACTGATCGGCTTGCCGCCGAATGCTTCCGAGCATGGCTACCAAATCGATCACATCATCGAGTTCAGCCATTGGTTCATGGGCGCGCTTTTTGTGGGTTGGTCGGTTTTCTTCATTTATGTGCTCCTGCGCTTCCGGAAAGGCAGGCATCCGGTCGCGGATCACGAAGGCGTGAAGAGCGGCATTTCCACGCATCTGGAATTCGCCGTCGTGCTGATTGAAGCCGTCCTGCTCGTCGGTTTCGCAATCCCGCTTTGGGCGAAGCGAGTGAATCAATTTCCTGAAAACAAGGATGCGATTCTCGTTCACGCCATCGGTCAACAGTTTAACTGGAATTTCCATTTACCGGGACCGGACGGCCAGTTCGGCAGACGCGATATCGCGCTCGTTTCCAATTCCAATCCGCTTGGCCTCGACTCAAAAGACCCGGCGTCGAAGGATGACATCGTGGTGCTCGGCGAGCTGCACGTGCCGGTCGATCGGCCGGTCATCATCGAGCTTTCCTCGAAGGACGTGATCCACAATTTCGGTCTCCCGCACATGCGGATAGCGCAGGATGCGATTCCCGGCCAGATCATTCCGATGTGGTTCAAACCGATCAAGACCGGCAGCTACGAAGTGGTATGCGGCCAGCTTTGCGGCCTCGGTCATTATGGCATGAAGGGGATGCTCGTCGTGGACAATCCGGCGGATTATCAAGCCTGGTTGAAGGAACGTGTGGAACTCTCCGGGTCGCAAACCGCGCCAGCGCCCGCCGACCGGCCGCCCGGTGAACCTCCAGTTGGTCCGACACCCGGAACTCCCAAGACCACAAACCCGAGCGGCGAGCCCGCGAACGCTCCGAGCCCCAGCGGACATTAGGTTTGCCGGCTCGCGCTTGAGTTTCTTCCTGTAGCGGGGGTCTATGACCGCCGTAATTCTTTCACTATTTTCGTTACGTGGCTGAACCAATCTCGATACCTGCGACGGTCATAGACCGCCGCTACAGAAGATGGCTGCACCGTTTCGCCTTCTTTACCGCGATCGCCACGCTCTTTCTTATTTGCAGCGGCGGAATGGTCACCAGCAAAGGGGTCGGCCTCGCTGTTCCCGATTGGCCAACGACTTTCGGTTACAACATGTTTCTCTTTCCCATCTCGAAATGGGTCGGCGGAATATTTTTCGAGCATGTCCATCGGCTGGTTGCTTCGACTGTCGGCTTTCTCACGATCGTCCTGGCCATCTGGTTGTGGCACGCGGAAGGCCGCCGCTGGGTGCGCAATCTCGGGTTCGCCGCGCTCGCCTTGGTGATTCTACAGGGCGTGCTTGGCGGCTTGCGCGTGACCTTGCTGAAAGATGAGATCGGAGTCTTTCACGCCTGCCTTGCGCAAATGTTTTTCGGGTTACTCATCGTCATCACGCTGGCCACTTCACGCCTGTGGCAACAGATTTCCTCCGCCGACGTTCCTGTGGTACCGGCGCGAACTTTGGCGCGGATCGCGATCTTCACCACAGCCGTGATCTACGTGCAGCTTGCCCTCGGCGCGACGATGCGGCACGAGCATCGTGATCTCGCCATCCTCGATTTTCCGACGGCCTACGGCCAGATCATCCCCACTGTAACGACCGCGAAGTTAGCTGAGATTAACGCATGGCGGAACGCACGCGCGTTATCGGAGGTCACGCCGTTTCACATCTGGTTACAAATGGCTCACCGCCTTCTCGCCCTGGTCGTCGCCGCCGGCATGATCGCGTGCCTGTTTCGGGCACGCGCGGCAGAACTGCGCGACACGCCACTCGCGCGATTATCAGACACGTGGTTCCTGCTCGTGGCCTGTCAGATCACATTGGGTGCCTGGGTGATCTGGAGCAACAAAGCGGCTGACATTGCGACGGCTCACGTCGCGATAGGCGCAACCATGCTTGCCTTGGGCGTCACCATTTCAACAATCTCCCTGCGGCTCTCGCAAAGCTCGGAAGCGGCGCCGATCCAGCGCAGTTATCTCGTCTCCGAAAACCTGCACGCGTCATGAAAACCGCCACGATTCCTCCGATGAACGTTGAGCCGACAGCCATCGAAAGCGAAACGCGCCGGCGGGTGGGTTCGGATTTCTCGGAACTCGTCAAAGCGCGATTGACTCTTTTAGTTCTCCTCACCACCGCGGTCGGTTTCTATTTGGGCGCGGTCGGCTCCATCAATTACGTCGCGCTTTTCCACGCCGTCTTCGGGACTGCGCTCGCCGCTGCTGGCGCTGCCGCGCTGAATCAATGGTGGGAACGCCGGCCCGACGCGCTCATGCAGCGCACAAGAACGAGACCAATTCCCGCCGGCCGAATGCTCCCGCGGGATGCGCTGATCGTCGGGAGTCTGCTGGCCATCGCCGGGGTAAGTTATCTCACGATCGCATGCCACTGGCTGAGCGCCGTCCTCGCAACTCTAACGATAGCCATCTACATTTTCGGTTACACGCCGTTAAAGCGCATCAGCACGGCCAACACCCTGGTGGGTGCGATTCCAGGAGCGTTGCCACCGATGATCGGCTGGGCTGCCGCCCGCGGGCGGCTGGATCCGGGCGCGTGGAGTCTCTTTGCCATCCTCTTCTTCTGGCAATTGCCACACTTTTTTGCCATCGCCTGGATGTACCGGGAGGATTATGCGCGAGCTGGATTTCAGATGGTGTCGAGGGGGGACGAGACCGGGACACGCAGCGCGAGCCAGAGCGTTTTCTTTTGCATTGTTCTCCTTCTCGTCGGCGGGATCCCGGCTTTCCTCGGCGTTGTCAGTTCCACGTACATCCCGGTAGAGCTGATCCTCAATGGATTGTTCATCTTCGTTGCAATGCGATTTCTGCGCACACAAGCGGCGGCCGACGCGCGCAAGCTCTTTCTTACATCGATCGTCTACCTGCCATTGCTTCTCGTTGCACTCGTCCTGACCAAATCATGAAATCAGAAACCGCGACCGTCCCTCTAACTCACACGACGCCGAAAAGTTCTACCGCGTGGAAGGCGACCCTGATTCTCATCCCGATCGTGACCGCGGGCCTGCTCTTCTGGCTGCGCCAGGCTCAGGTGCAGCAGCTGACGAACCGCACCATCTCCTCCTACGGAGCGCTCCCGTCTTTCGAGCTCGTTAATCAAGACGCCCAGCCATTTGGTTCCGTGCAATTGGCCGGCAAAATCTGGATTGCCGATTTCATTTTCACAAGTTGCCCGGGTCCATGTCCCATCATCAGCAGCCGGATGAGCGAGTTGCAGAAGCCGCTGGAGAAGACCGACATTCATCTCGTCTCTTTCAGTGTCGATCCGGAAAAAGACACCCCGAAGGTGTTGCGCGGTTATGCAGAAAAGTTGCACGCGCAGCCGAAGCGTTGGGATTTTCTGACTGGCTCGCGCGCCGCAATCTATGCGCTTACCCGCGACGGATTTAAGCTCGCCGTTTCGGACGGCAGTGACGAAGCAGGGATGCCGGTCCACAGCACTCGCGTCGTGCTAGTCGATCGGCGCGGCGCGATCCGCGGCTACTATGACGCGCTGGCGCCGGATGCCGTCACCAAGTTACTCGCCGACGCGAACCATCTCTTTCGCGAGCAGCCGAGATAATCTGAATCACGCTGTTGGCTCGGGCGGATATGCCGTCGGTCCCTCGGCACAGACGAGTCTCAGATATTCCTCGTATTCGCCCTTCGGCAACCCATCGACGATTCGCTGCAGTTCCGACTCATTGATGAAGCCCATTCGGAACGCGACCTCCTCCAGACAGGCGATTTTCAGGCCCTGCCGATGTTCGATCGTCGCGATGTAATTTCCCGCTTCGAGCAAGCTGGTTTGCGTCCCTGTGTCCAGCCACGCCATCCCGCGACCCAATAACTTTACGTGCAGCTCTTTTTGCTTCAGATAAACCAAATTGAGATCGGTGACCTCCAGTTCGCCGCGCGCTGACGGCCGCAGATCCCGGCAAAATTCCACGACGCGGTTATCGTAAACATACAGCCCGGGGATCGCGAAGTGACTCTTGGGATGTTTAGGCTTCTCCTCGAGGCTGAGGGCGCGACCGTCGGGGCCAAACTCCACTACTCCGTAGCGCTCGGGATCGCGCACCTGATAACCAAAAATGCAGGCGCCGCGCCCGAGGGCGAGTGCTTCGCGATAGAAGTCGAGTTTCCCGTAGAAAATGTTGTCGCCCAGAATGAGCGATGCGCCGGAATCGCCGAGGAACTTCGCGCCGATGAGAAACGCCTGGGCAATTCCTTCCGGTTTTGGTTGCGCTGCGTACTCGATCCGGATTCCGAGCCGTGAGCCGTCACCGAGGTAATCCTGCAGCATCGGCAGGTCCTTTGGCGTGGATATAATCAACACGTCCCGCAACCCGCCAAGCATCAGAGTGGCGAGCGGATAGCAAATCATCGGCTTGTCGTAAACGGGCAGCAGTTGTTTGCAGACGATCTTGGTCAGCGGATAGAGGCGGGTGCCGGCCCCCCCTGCGAGGAGAATTGCTTTTTTATTCATGCGAAAAGCCCATCACGCTTTGGAGCTCCAACGATCGAGCAGATCAGCCCATTCCTGCCAAAAACTGGCGCGGCGAGTCAAATCGATCCTGCTTACCGGTTTCAACCAACGCAGGCTTCGAACCCAGACGCGATTGCTGCCGGCGCGGTCGAAGACGAAAGGATCGCCCAGGTGCTCGCTTAATTTGCGGTCGGCAATTCGACCACCCACGGCATGCCGCAGCGCATGCTCGATGACCTCGCGCGAAACCAGCGGCTTCGCTTCGATCGATGCACTCAAAGTGATCCCCAGCAATTTCTTCAACAGGACTCCGCAGATTAACGCGCTCGAGTTGGTCGCGTGCACGTGCGAAATATTCTTCTGGGCAAACATCCGCCGCAAAGTGATCGCAAAACGCGCTTGCCGCAAAAAGAGGTCGACCGGTGTGCGGGCGGTTTCATTCGCGCGATCGTCTTCTAGGGCGAGCACAAGCTTTCGATTGGCCTGCCATTCGGCTTCGATCGCCATCGCGTCCGGGAGAAATTCGAGGTGAAGGGCCAATCGTTTCATCCCGGTCGTCAGCCGGCGGGTGGCCGTGAACTCGCAGACGAATGCCGTCACTGCATGGTTTCGTTTCTGAAGTTCAAATAATTCTGTTTCGATCGAAGACGACGCGTCATCGGGCCACCGGTCGATCAGGTAAGCAATCCTTGTCCGAGGCGAAGCGGTTGTCGGGCTATCCGCCGCCGGCGCCGCGGCGCGTCCGTGTTTTTCGAAGAGCTCTATCAGCGGCCGGACCGTGGTTTCCACTTGGAAGCAATCTTCGATCCGCGTGCGGCCGGCTGAGCCATAGCGCGCTCGCAGCTCGCTATCCCGGCAGAGAATCTCCAGCGCGTCGGCGAAAAGACCGCTCTCGCCGGCTGGGACGAGCAATCCCGTTTCCTTGTCTACCACCGCTTCAGGAATCCCCGCCACGGTGGTCGAAACCACGGGGCGCGCGGATGCCATCGCCTCCAGGATCACAGTCGGAAAGATGTCGCTCGCGCCCGCGTCGTCCATGGTTGAGGCCAGCGCGAAAACATCACAACGCTTGAGCTTCTCGATGACGCGGTCTTGCGGCAAGGCGCCATGCAACGTCACGAGGCCGCCGAGTCGCAAATCATCGATCCGTTGTTGCAAACTTTCGCGCAACGGCCCGTCGCCGATGATTTCACAGCGGAACTGGACGCTCCGCTGCTGCATTTGTTCGCACGCTTCGATCAAGTATTCGAACCCCTTAAACGCAACTAGCCGCCCGACGCTCAAGATTTGCACGGGCCCTGCGGCTAGAACGGTCGCGGAGGGCCGGGAAAAATTGGCAAGATTCATTCCGTTATACACGCGATGGATCTTACCAGCTGATCCCGGACAGCGTTGCGCCATCGAACCGCGGCTGTATTCGGTCTCAACCGCGACGAACTCAGCCGCGTGGCAAATCTCCCTGAGGAGATCGTCGTTGCCGAGGTCAGCCATAAAATCCTGGCCGTGCGCGGTGATGCTGAACGGGATGTTTGCCATCGCTTTCAGAAAGAGGGCCGTATGCGCCGCGCGGTTCGCGAAGTGCACGTGAAAGTGGTCGACTTTGTTTCGCGCAAACAGTTCGGCGAAGTAGGTGGCGTTTCGAGCGCGCGTCGCTGCCTTGACCCGGTTGCCGTATTTTTGCTCGTGCGTCGCGATGAGCGCCTCCGGCCATCGATTTTCCGCGCGGGTCTTTTCTTCCCAGAGCCGGAGGATCGGCTGCGGCGGCGCGTAATGAATGGGGGCTTGCAGCCTGCCGGCATGCGCGTGTCGAATGCTCGTGAGCGGCGGATGGATTGAACCGACCGTGAGGGTAAATCCCAGCTGTTCGAGCGCGAGCATCTCCGTGTCGCAAAAAGTTTGCGAGAGAACGGGATAACGCGAATAGAGATAAGCGAGCCGCATTGGACTTTCGCGGCATGATCAAGCCACGGCGCTCAAATAGCAACGCACTGTCGGGCGGGGTCGCCGACCCTGCCGGCCGATCCACCTACGAAAACCGGACGTCTTTCCCCGGATCCATCTCGAAATCGAGGGCAAGAGAATCGGCTGTGTTCGGCTTGATCACTTCCTCCATGAATTTCACATGGATCGGGTCCTCGCGGAAGATCTCGTACCTGTCCATCGATTCGAAATCGATTGCGATAAAAAAGGGCCAGGGCAATTCCGGATCGATCCGTTTTCCGCATTTTATGCTCAGCACCTCTGGGATCTTCAAGAGCTGCATGCGCGTGTTCATCATCATCTCTTCGATCCGCGCAAGAGTGACCTCGGGCTTGAGCTTGAATAAGACGATGTGATGCACCATGGGGGCTTAGCTTTAGGCGGAGAGCGGCTGGCAGGCAAGCCGGAAACCGGCGCTGTAGCCACGGCTCTGTGGACCGTGTGATTGAACCCGGCCGCTACTTCTTCCAGTCCAGCGCGCCCTTCTTCAGCGCGTAGACGTATCCGACCATCAGGATCGCGATAAAGCTCAGCATGCTCCAGAGGATCAGCTTGCTTTCGACGATCATCTCTTTGTAAACGACCGCCCACGGATACATGAACACGATCTCGAGATCGAAGAGAATGAAGAGCATCGCGACCAGGTAAAACTTCACGCTGAAGCGCGGCGGTGTTTCGCCCTGCGGCACCATCCCGCACTCGTATGGGGTGTCCTTCACGCGTGTGCGCCGGCCCGCCATGCCCAGAAGCACGCTGACCAGCAGCGCGGAGACCGCAAAGCCGATCGCGACCCCGATGTGCAGTAGCAGTGGAAGGTAATCGCGAATCATGATTGCTCAGGAAATCGCCGACTGGCCGGCGCTGAAGCGCCGGCTTACTGGGCGGCGGCGGCGGCCCGGGCGATGGCTGCGGTCCTGGCGCTGGCGGCCGCGGCGGCCGCAGCGGGAATATGTCCGTTCTGCGGAGCGATCGCTGCCGCGAGAGCGGCCGGAAGCCCTTTGTATTTCTTGCCGGTCTTTCTCACCGCGCCACGCGCCACAAGATTCTGCAGTTTCTCATACGCTCGCAGGCGAAGCATCTCCTCGCCGCCGCTGGCCGCATTGCGCGCGCGCAAATTTTCGTGCACGATATCGAAGAGCTGCTTGAACTCGAACGATGCACGTCGGGAAAGCACCGCAACTAATTCCTCGGTCACAAGATCAGGAACTCGGCGCGAGAATGCATTTTTCTTGAGAATAGCCATAAGGCGCAAATGATATCACATTTTGCCTATAGCGCAGCAGATTTCTCCCACCAAGCCGTTTAGCGCCTTTCTCCAAGGTATTTAGGGGATCTGCTTTACCCACGATAGCCGGGAATGTGCGCTCCGGCGCATGAGAACAAGCCGCCGCGCGACCCGCTCAGGACGGGCTCACCACGCGATCCAGCGCGCCATTTACTCCGGCGACTCGTCCGGGCTTGGAGAGGGCGAGACCAACGGCGATGCAGCCGGGGTCAGGGGCGCCACCGGAGAACTGGCCGGCCCGCGCGCTTGGTGCTGATAAAGCACCGCCGCCGCTCCGCCAAGCCCGCCCACACCGACAATCGTTTGGTAGACGGTGACCGGGCCGACCGACTCTGCAATGTATCCGTCTCCGTCATAACTTTGCGACATCGTAATCGGGCTGAGATGCTTCGTGATGACTTCGGGGGCGGGCAGCTTGTTCAGATCGACCGTGTCCGCGATCCCGGGCAGAAAGGCCGCGCTCATGAAAAGCATTGGTCGCAAAGTCGCATCAACTCGCGTGTAGATGAGGACGGGGTCGATGTAGGTGAACGCCTGCTTGGCGGTGGGAACCGCACGCTCGGCATCCACGAAATTTTTTGAAGTGGCCAGCTCGGAATTTCCATTCGCGCTTCGCTTCATCGCGGCCTCCACCGATCCCGCGTCCGCACCCGCCACCAACATCCGGTCCGACAATCCGATCGTGGGCGAAATGGAGAAGAGTTGCCCGCCTGAGCGTGTGGAAAAATATTGCACGCCATCTTTTTCCTGGTGTGTCCAGGCGACGGAGTCCTCATTCGCTGTCGTGATGACGCTCAGGATCTTGTTCGCCTTCGCCGGATCTTTTACGGGAAGCGTGGCAAAGATCGAAGGCCAGTGAGAGTTCGCCGGCCAATTGCCTACCCAACTCAACTCCGACCCGAAGGCGCTGTTCCAACCCTCCAGAGTTATGCCATTCGACGAAAGGGCGCTGGTGATTTTCTGCAAACCACCCATCCACCCGAGAGCGCCCTGCAAACCCGGAAGTGGCACCGGCTTTGTCAAATTCAAGAAGCCGGCGGCGTAGAGAAATGTGTCCTTCGTCGCAATCGGAAGCGACGCGCGCGTAAGATTGCCCGCGTCCAACAATCTCGGCATGCCGACGAAAATAGTGTCTCGAATTTTCCCGCCATCGAAAGAGGTCGCACCGCAAAGGCTGCGGATTTGGCGGATCGCCGCCAACTGATCGGCTGATTCATTCGTATTCTTCTCCGCGAGAGGCATCAGCTTCTCGACCAATCGATCGATGCGCGCAAAGGCCAGCGCTGTGTAAATCGAGGGCATGCGCTTGGACGCCGCTGCGAACACATCATCCGCCGCGAGTGTAGTGTTGGGGTCCTTGACCCGGCCATCCGCGCGATCCAACAGCGGCTTCAACTGCTCGGGATCGTTCGCGACAAAGAACCATTGACCGTCGCGGACAGTGGAGAGACGGACGATACCCGCGGTGTCGGCCTGGATCTGATGCCCTTGGTAATCCACTGTTTCCTGTTTGAAATCCGGCGCCTTGCCGAGCAGCTTTGCCTTCCAGTTCGCCACGATTTTTTCCGCGTTCCCGGTGTCCCCTTTGAAGCGGAACCCGCCCACTATTTTCCATGCGCTATATTCGATGGTGAGCACGGCGACAAACGCGTCCTTCATCTGGAGGGATTCACGTTCCTGCAGAGTTGGTCCCAAGCCCTCGTTCGTGGGAATTCTCGCGCGGGGCTTTTGCAGGAAATCCTGCACGGCCGGTTCGGTCCAGATTTGGTAGAGATCGGTCTGGTGCAGTTCCGCGCGCGACCGGTTGAAATCCGGCAGGTGCACAAACGCGAGAGTGTCTTTCGGGAGGAGCGCGGTGACTGCGGCGCTCGAAGTGTGCCGGGACCGGTAGAGGCCCACCCAGATGGCGCCCGCCGTGATCATCGACACGATGACGAGCAGCTGAAATCGTTTCATAGGCGGACATTGTAGCGCGGTCTGCCACCGCCGCGAATTTTTCCAGGCGGGCAGGCCGCGCCGCGGCGTTCGTTCGGGGCCCGACTGCTGCGAACCTCAGCTGAGCGGACGGTGCAGCGCGTCGTCCCTACCCATCAAGCGCGCGGATGAAACTTCCGGTGCACGGCTTTTAACCGTTGCTGGTCCACGTGCGTGTAAACCTGCGTCGTCGAAATATCGGCGTGGCCAAGCATTTCCTGGATGATGCGCAGGTCTGCGCCATTGCTGAGCAGGTGCGTCGCGAAACTATGGCGGAGCAGGTGCGGATAAATATTCATCTCCAGTCCCGAGTGCCGCGCACGCGCCTTCACGATTTGCCAAATGCGGACAGTCGTTAGCTTCGTCCCGCGGCTCGAGAGAAAAATCTCGCTCCCGCTGCGGCGCTTCACCAGTTTCGACCGTTCCATCGAGATATAGGAGGTGAGCGCATGACAAGCTTTCCGTCCCACCGGTACCAGGCGCATCTTGTTTCCCTTGCCGGTCACGCGCAGAATGCGCTCTTCGAAATTCAGGTTTTCGAGGCGTGCGTCTGCCAATTCCGAAATTCGCAACCCGCTCGCGTAGAGCAGTTCCACGATCGCGCGATCGCGCAACCCGAGCGGATGTTTCGTATCGATGCTTTCAATCAGGCATTCGACTTGAAGCTCGTTCAGCGTCTCCGGCAGATAACGTTCAATTCGCGGCAGCGTAAGCGTTTCCGTTGGGTCGCGTTCGAGCGCGCCCTTCCCGCTCAGAAACCGAAAGAAAATCTTCAACGCGACGACGATTAATTTTATAGACGACGCCGAGAGCCCGCCGTTTTTTCGCGCGGAGAGATACTCGCTAATCAACGGCTGCGTCACGTCTCGAGAGACCGTGATTTGCCGCGCGGCCGAACACCACGCTGCGAACTCCGTCAGCGAGCGACGCGTGGAGAGTTGATAGTTATCCGAGAGGCCGCGCTCCGTTGCGAGGAAACGGATAAACGAATCGATCTCCTGTTCCACTTGGGATTTAGCGAATCAGCGATTGAGCAAATTAGCGAATTAAAATAGAATGGCGGCATCCGCGCCCAATCAACAATCACCGACCAGTTTTCATCCATCACATGCCATTGACAAAGAGAGGCGTGTTCCGAACATTGATCACATAATGAGTCTTGATCTCAATTCGCTCCTCAAAGATTGGCCCCATGAAACCGGCGCGATCAAAGTGCGTAAAATCATCGGCCTGGACGGCAACGAAAAATTGCAGCTCCGGATCGATCTCGGCATTCTGCAGATGGAGGTGACCGGCCGGCCTGATGGCCAGCGGCCGCACAACTGCGAGTCGTTGCTCGTTTATCATCAACGCCGCGCCGAGCGGGCCGAAGCGCGCGGGGAGAACTACGAGCTTACGCCCGAGCAATGCAACGAGCTCCAGCAGGAAGGTATTCAGTACTATCACCGCTACCTAAGTCTTTTTCAGATCAACGATTTCCCCGGCGTGATTCGTGACACGCAACGCAACCTCGATCTCTTTGCTTTCGTCGCCGAGCACGCCGACCGCGACGAACTCATTTGGAGCTTCCAGCAATTTCGTCCCTACGTGTTGATGATGAATACGCGCGCCAAAGCTTCGATCCTCCTCGGCGAAGGGCGGTTCGGCGACGCCATGCGCGAGATCGAGCGGGGCCGCGATGCCATCCAGGAATTCTTTCAGCAATCAAATTTTCCAGAGCTGGCCACGAAAAGTTCCGAGCTCGCTTTTCTCGAAGAGTGGCTCGAGGAAGTCAGCTCGAAACGTCCGCTCTCGAAGCTTGAGATCATGCAGCGCGAGATGGAAGTCGCGATCGCAAGCGAACTCTACGAGCGCGCTGCCGAGCTGCGCGACGCCATTAAGATGCTGCAAGCGGGAAAGTGAATTGGGACAGCGCGCCGTGTAGGAGCAGCCGTTTGGCCTGCAGAACTCGAAGAAGTCCAGCTAACACTGAATTCGCGGCAGCATGAGCCCGTCGGCCGGTCGCATTCTTTTGTGACTTCTGAATATCCGTTCGCCAAATCACGATCTTCGGCGAGATAATGTTTCCAGCACAGCGACTGCGGAACGACTGGAGATAGAACTCGTTCGATGAAGTGCTTTCCACACGTGCTTGGCCGTTCTCATAAATCCAACGCGATGCCGCAAACGGCCAATCAGCAATCGGGGCTGCGGGGTCGAATTGATCTCGTTCAATACTTTGATTCGCTCGCCGCAACACGTGATCTGTGGATCAAGAAAAACTGGTATTACCACCAGCAGCTCGCACGCACGCTTTCATTTTTTATTCCCGCAGATTCATCCGTCCTGGAGATCGGCTCCAGTACTGGCGTTCTGCTTAACTCCTTGAAGCCGGGACGCGGTCTTGGGCTTGATATCAGTCCGGCCATGGTCGAGATCGCCCGGCGGAAATACCCGCATCTCGAGTTTCGGGTTGATGACATCGAAGACCTGGAGACGGAGGAAAAGTTCGATTACGTTGTACTCTCGGACGTAATGGGTTTTTTACGTGATGTGCAGTGCAGCTTTGAGAATCTGCGTCGCGTTTGTCACGGATCGACGCGCATCTTGATAACGCATTTTAGTTTCTTGTGGGAGCCGATCCTGCACGCTGCTGAGAGCGTGGGATGGAAAGCGAAGCAACCGCTTTTGAATTGGCTTACTCCTGTTGATGTCGCAAATCTGCTGGAACTCGCCGAGTTTGAAGTGATCCGAATGAATTCGCGGCTGCTGCTGCCGATCTATCTGCCGCTGCTTTCGACTTTGTGTAATCGTTTTCTGGTCAACCTTCCGCTGTTTAAACATCTCGCGCTTCTGCGCGTTAGTATTGCGCGGCCGCGGGTCGCGAAAAGCGGAGCCCTTTCTTGTTCTATCGTCGTCCCATGTCGTAACGAACGTGGAAATGTAGAGTCGGTGGTGGCGCGCATTGCCGAAATCGGCAACCACACCGAAATCATTTTTGTGGAAGGCGATTCGACCGACGGTACGCGAGAAGAGATTCAACGCGTGATTGCAGGAAATCGGGAGCGCGACATCAAGCTTGTCACGCAAGAAGGCCGCGGCAAAGGCGATGCCGTTCGGCGCGGCTTCGAGGTTGCCAAAGGTGATCTGCTCATGATTCTGGACGGCGACTTAAGCGTCGACCCGGAGGAACTGCCAAAATTCTATGACGCGATCGCCAAAGGAACTGCCGATTTTGTCCACGGTTCCCGGCTGGTTTATCCGATGCAAAATGAGGCAATGCGTTTCTTGAACCTCCTGGCAAATCGTTTCTTTAGCATCGTGTTCACGTATCTTTTGGATCAGAGCTTTAAGGACACTCTTTGTGGGACAAAAGTACTGCTACGGTCCGATTATGAGAAGATCGCTGCGAATCGAAAATATTTTGGCGAATTCGATTTGATCTTCGGCGCGACGAGACTGAATCTAAAGATGATCGAAATCCCGATTCATTACCGCGCTCGGACGTATGGTGCGACAAACATCAGCCGCTTTCGACATGGGCTGCTGCTTCTGCGAATGGCGTGGTATGCGACGTGGAAAATAAAGTTCGTGTGAGTAAGTCGCACGATACATCACCGCACAGGTGGAGAATCGCATTCGTTTGCCTGGCGCTGGCTGTCGTCACCTGCGCGGTTTATTGGCCCGTTCTCGGGAGTGAGTTCGTTAACTACGACGACAGTACCTACATTACGGAAAACGCACACGTCTTGCACGGTCTGAACTGGCCAGACGTGAAGTGGGCATTTGCGACCGGATACGCAGGCTATGCCCATCCGGTCACCTGGCTTACTCACCAACTCGACTATCAGCTTTACGGCGCTTGGGCGGGCGGCCATCACCTAACGAATCTCGCCATTCATGTCGTCAACTCGCTGTTATTGTTGTTGCTTTTTTGGCGGATCACACGCGACCTTTGGCCGAGTGTCTTTGTTGCCGCTTTGTTTGCGATTCATCCGCTCCATGTCGAATCGGTGGCATGGGTAGCGGAACGCAAGGACGTCCTCAGCGGATTATTTTTTGTGCTCACGCTGCATGCATATGCAGCTTACGCGACCAAACGACAAGTATGGCGTTATGTGCTGGCGCTCTGTTTGTTCGTCCTTGGGATCCTTTCAAAACCGATGCTCGTCTCAGTGCCATGTGTCTTGTTGCTTTTCGATTATTGGCCGCTTCGCCGCATGAGTTTCCAACGGAGGAAGCGCGATTCGGCAGTTTGGCCGAACATCGGTTGGCTGATTTTGGAAAAAATCCCATTCGCATTGGTTGCAGGCGCGTGGAGCATTGTCACCTTCGTTCTTCAGAAAGAGGCCGGAGTTGTAGGCCACGAAAGGGTCGCTCTTCGCATTGCCAATGCCATTGTCAGCTACGCGACGTATTTGTGGAACACGTTTTGGCCACAAAACCTGGCCGTCTTTTATCCATATCCCCTGACATTGCCTTGGGGGATCGTGATGGTCTCGGCGGCATTGCTTGTTCTCGTTTCGGTTCTGTGTATCGCAAGAATGAGATACTCTCCTTATCTGATCGTCGGTTGGTTCTGGTACTTGGGAATGCTGGTGCCGGTAATCGGTTTGATCCAGGCAGGAGCGCAAGCGCACGCGGATCGTTACACCTACTTGCCGCAGATTGGACTCTGGTTCGCGCTGAGTTGGGAAGTCGCTGAACTAACCAAGTCGTGGTCCTTTCGCCGCTATTTGTTGTCGGTAGCAGCGACTATTGTAATAGCCGTGCTGATGGCGCGTACCTGGAATCAAACTGCAGTTTGGCACGATAGCGAATCGCTCTGGACTCACGCGCTTGCGGTGACCTCCGACAATCTGGTCGCCCACTACAACCTTGGTCATGTCCTTGGTCAGCAAGGCAGATACGACGAAGCGGCCCAACACTTCACGGAAGCATTGCGAATCGAACCCGACTTCTTCGATGCGTTGATCAACATGGGTTTTACCCTCTACGACCAAGGCAAGCCCGCCGAAGCCATCAGCTACTACCATCGAGCGTTGGAAATTGAGCCGGCCTCCGCTAAGGCGCACATGCAGCTTGCGCTGGCGTTGGTCAAACTGGAAAAGGGGGATGAAGCGCTCCAGCAGTTCTACAAGGCACAAGAGCTTGCCCCGAACGATCCTGACATCCGCGCGAATCTCGGGCTAATGCTGGCGCGTCAGGGCAAGCTTTCGGAAGCAACGGTACAGCTAACTGAGGCATTGCGCCTCAAGCCCGACAGCGCCGAAGCGCACAACAATCTCGGGCTCGTTCTTCTAATGGCGGGGCAGCCCGAAAAGAGCCTTCCGCATTTTTTCACGGCGCTACGTCTGAAACCGGACTTCATGGTAGCCAGGGACAACTTAAGGCGGGCGCAGAGGCAGATCGACGCGCGGCAAGAATGAAACGGCAGTTGAGTAGTCCGCAGATTTATAGGGCGTCGTGCCAAACCCCACAGCCGCTGATTCGCCAATAAAAAAGTGCGTTCATCTGTCTAATCTGCGGATAACTTGAATCGTGTGGCTCGGAAAACCGGTGAAATGAGAAAGCAACATCGTGCGTCCGTCGACGGCCGCAAGGCTCGCCACGGCGAGAGGCCGCGAGTCGTTAGGCCCGCGCAGGCGGCGAGGAGCTTTGGTCGGAGTGAGCTATTGATGTTGGCAGCGCTGGCCGTTGCCACTCTCGCGGTTTACGGGCAGGTGATCAGTCATCAATTCATCAACCTCGATGACGACCTCTACATCCGGGACAACCCGATGGTTATCGGCGGCTTGACGCTGAAAGGGATGGCATGGGCCTTCACGACTTTTCATTCTGCAAACTGGCATCCGCTCACCTGGCTCTCTCATATGGTTGACGGCCAGCTCTTTGGTCTGAACGCAGGGGGCCACTTGCTCGTGAACGCGCTGATTCATGTTTCGAATACGTTGCTCCTTTTCGTTTTTCTCAAGCGAGTAACTGGGGTCAGCTGGAGAAGCGCGATCGTGGCGGCTCTCTTCGCCCTGCACCCTTTGCATGTGGAATCAGTCGCGTGGGCCGCCGAACGCAAAGATACATTGTCCACCTTCTTCGGCTTGCTTTGCTTACTAGCCTACGCCTACTACGTCGAGAAGCCTTCGCGGAAGAAATACGCTCTCGTGGCCGTTTGGCTGGCTTTAGGGCTGATGGCGAAACCAATGCTTGTCTCCTGGCCCTTCGTCTTACTGTTATTGGATTACTGGCCGCTTCGCCGCCTCGAGTGGCGGCCGGCGGATGGGATCAAACGATTCGCCAAAGGCTGGCTGCCCCTGGTTCGTGAGAAGCTGCCGCTCTTTTGCCTGGTCGCCCCTTCCCTGGTCGTGACTTACATCGCGCAATCTCATTGGGGCGCGGTGGCCGGCCTGATCACTGCGCCGCTTTCCTGGCGTTTGGCTAACTCGCTGGTTTCGTATGCGAAATATCTCCTCCTGACCTTTTGGCCGGACGGCCTCGCGGTTTATTACCCGTTTTCGCACCATGCAGCGCCAGCCTGGCAGTGGGTCGCCGCCCTTATTTTACTCGGCGCCATCACCGCCGTTGCGCTTCGAAACGCAAGGGAACGATCTTACATGATCGTTGGCTGGCTTTGGTTCTTGGGAACGCTGGTGCCGGTGATCGGATTGGTGAAGGTCGGCGACCAGGCAATGGCCGATCGTTACACTTACATCCCTTCGATCGGACTGTTCATCGCGCTCGTCTTCGGTCTTGCTGATCTCGCGAACACTTGGCGCATCGGACGCGTCTCCATCGCGACCGCGTCGGCAGTGACGATCCTGCTCCTGGCTTCTCTGACTACGCTTCAGATTAGTCGATGG
This sequence comes from Chthoniobacterales bacterium, assembly GCA_036385955.1. Taxonomy (GTDB): domain Bacteria; phylum Verrucomicrobiota; class Verrucomicrobiia; order Chthoniobacterales; family UBA10450; genus AV80. Next base: position 17,285 of record DASVJK010000007.1, read on the forward strand.
CGCGACAGTGAGACCTTGTTTGCGTATGTCCTGTCAGTTACTTCCAACAACGTGCTGATTCAAAACCACCTGGGGTCTGTTCTGAATCGGCAGGGAAAACATGCCGAAGCCATTCCCCATTTCGCCGAAGCGCTGCGAATCAAACCCGATTTTTTTGATGCGCTAGCGAATATGGGCCTGGCTCTTCGGCAGCAAGGCAAGGCTGCAGAAGCCATTGGCTTTTACAAGCGCGCGTTAAGGGTGAAACCGGACTCCGCCAAAGCGCATTGGCAGCTCGGTCTGGCCCTGGACGATCAGGGGAAACATGATGACGCCCTGCAGGAGTTCTTGAAGGCCGATCCAAACGACTTTGATATCCGCATGCGCCTTGGGCTGATGCTGACGCGTCAGGGCAAGCTTTCAGAAGCAACCTCACAACTGAATGAGGCATTGCGCCTCAAGCCGGACAGCGCCGAAGCACACAACAATCTCGGGCTCGTTCTTCTAATGGCGGGGCAGCCCGAAAAAAGCCTTTCGCATTTTTCCGCGGCGCTGCGCTTGAAGCCGGACCTCGCGGTTGCGCAGGACAACCTGACGCGGGCGCAGAGGCAGATTGACGCGCGCCCAAAATGAAACGGCTTCCTCGTCGTGAGCAGCGTTAATCCCAACATCATTGAGCGGAAGGAACGTTGGGCGCGCAAGATGAGCGGCAAAGCGAAGCCGGCCACCCGCTCGGAAAACCGGTTGCCGCCCGGTCAGCACGTCACTTCCGGGTTTCCTGTCCTCGATCTCGGCGTGCGGCCCGACATCTCGCTGGAAAAATGGCGGCTCGAAGTCAGCGGTCTCGTCGAACATCCGAAAACATTCGCCTGGGAAGAATTCAGCGCGCTGCCGCGGTTCGAGGATATGAGCGACTTCCACTGCGTCACGACCTAGAGCAAATTCGATTGCTGCTGGGAGCGGCGTTGCGTTCTTCACCCTCGCCGAGATCGTGAGACCGAAGCCCGAAGTAAGACACGTCCTCTTCACGAGCTACGACGGCTACAACACGAACGTCCGGCTCGAAGATTGCATGGACGACGACGTTCTCATCGCCACACAGTTCGACAGCCAGCCGATTCCGCGTGAGCACGGCGGTCCGGCGCGCGTTATCATCCCGAAACTCTACGCCTGGAAAGGCGCGAAGTTCGTGCGCGCAATCGAGTTCGCGTCCGAGGATCGGCTCGGTTTCTGGGAACTGCGAGGCTACAGCAACACCGCCGATCCCTGGACGGAGGACCGGTTCTCCTAGATATTGGCTATTCGTAAACGGCTTCGAGTTGCTGATCGATTACCTCGCCAGTGAAGCGATCGATCGCAATATGCAACCAATAACGTTTTTCTCCTTCGACAACGAATTGCTGTGTGAGGTCCGTAGTTCCCGGAGGGTACCGCCCCGTTTGGGTGATTACGTCAATTAATAGTCCCCAAGTACGTGTCTGTGTGACCTCGGCGAGCGCGCGAGCGATTGTTTCCTTTGTTTCTTCGCTTGCTGTGAAAGGTGTATTAGTGACGACGCCGCACAGACGTGTGATTTCGGCCCGACTGAGTGCGGGTTGAGTCGTGGTCGCATTCACGATATTTGTCGCCGCGGTTTTCGCGGCGGGGCTGGCAACCGGAGAAGGGCTTGGCGAGGGCCCGATATTTTGCTCTGTCTGAAAAGCTCCGGTTAGAATTGCGGTAATAACGGCAACGTCTTGCGTATTCAAATTGACGATGCCGGATCGAATGGGTGCGCTGTTGTAGGTAAACAGATCGAGTATGGGAGCGTCGGGACTGGTCGCGGTATAGAAGTCGAGTGTCTTAGGGTTTGGTGAAGGAGTCGGAGTCGATCCCGACGCCGCCCGGAAAGCGTAACCGAACTCCCCAACATTGCGAAATGGCCGGTTAAGCATCGCGTAGGTGGGTATAGCAGGAGGAGGAGCGGGCGACATACCAGTAGGGGGTGGAAAAGGCGATGGTGTCGGCGAAGGCGATAGGCTGGCCCTAGCGGGATCCATGTTTTCCAGTCCAACAGCCCAGCCGTCGCTGTATTCTATCATGGTGGTCGTGGTCCCTGTTAACGGATCTGCAGCAGTGTCGTCATCATATTGATCAATCAGGGCGGCTCCGACCGAGAGAGTCGTCAAGATGTGGCCGAAGTCATCACCGTTCGTACCATTCATTGCATGGTTTAAGAGTTGGAAAAATTCCGGATTGCTAGTGAAAGCGGGAATACGATTTCGCATGGCATTTCCTGAAGCTCCGATGTATTGCCAGTGACCAGGGACGGCGGGAGTCGGCGGGGAAACTGTGCCTGCTGTGCCATTAACCCATTTGAGACCAAAGTACTTCTGGATATCTGCATTCCGAGCAGTCGGTGGATTCGGTTTAATTAGATTCAAGTTACCGATATAAAATCTCTGAGTGATCGCCGCAGTGCCGGCTTTCCACGTAGGGGCGTTCCTTTCGCGCGAGAATGTTCCGAGGTATTGCATCGCACCCGCACCAAATCCGGCTTCCCGTTGAAGCTTGATAAGCTCAGTCCTGGTGATGAAAGCTTGATCGGTTCGATTGAGATATACAGTCGTCGAAACCGTTCTGAAATCCTGACTGGTGCCGATCTGAGGATTGCCGCCAAAGTAATTTACAAAACGGGTTCCGGTGCCGCCTACGAAGGTTGGTAAATCGAAGGTGAAGTTTGGGAAAGTGGAATAGGGATGGACCGTTGCATAATTTCTCCATCCAACGATGGCGTTTATACCGCCGGCACTGAGTAGAGCGCTGCCTGCGGTAGTCGGTATGGCCCTAAGATCTGCGAAAGCAACACTCCCTTTTCGGCCGATATCGCTAAGTGGCAAACCAGGCGTTGGCACTGGTGTTGGCGATGGGGAAGATGATGTATAATAGGGGAAACCGGCGACGTTCACATCAAGCGTCCCTCCTTCGTCGTAAACCGCATATGCATATCTTCCGATCACCGAACTCGGAACTGGCGTCAAATTCGGCCCCTGCGGCGTCAGCAATACCCAATCCGGCGCAGCGAAATTGGATACTGGTGTAGAATCGTTTCCTGACGAAGAGGCGCGCGGAAGTAAATAGTGGCTATTCCAGCGTGTCGATGTGATTTCGCCGCGCTTTGGACTTGCGAACGACGCCGGCCCAGAGCTGAGACTTGACGTGTGCCCCGTTGGGTCTCCTTGAGCACTGCGCCGAATCAAGTTTGGAAACGGTGTTCCGTCGGCAAGGGGTGTGCCCCACCGTTGCGGCTGAATATTTGTCGCCGTGACCACCGCTCCATCGGCAATTTCCTGCTTGAAATTGGCGACAACAATATCGAGGGCACTCCTCGCCAAAAGGTCAGATTTTGTGTCTTGGAAGCTTGATTGGGCCAATTGGCGATCAGTCCCGGCGCGGATTAGATACGCGATCACCAACCCGCTGAGAAGCACAACAAAGGCGAGAACAATGATGAGGGCCACGCCCTTATTTGAAGCCTGATCGGCTGAAGATAAACAAGTCATTGGTCGGATATATAAAAGTAGCGCTCGTAAAGACGGATACCGGAAATTGCGGGGCGCGGCATGTTCGTAATGCTATCGAGCGCGGATTGCCATTGCGCCAGGAGCTTGCCTGGACCCAATCCCGAAGCATAATCGGGCAAACTTCCGACCAGCGTCGCGATCTGTGAATTGGACAATAGAACTTTACTCTTCGGATCAATGACTGCGATTGCCACCACGATTGCGGCGGCATCCTTTATTGCCACCGTGGACAACGAAGCCCACGCGGTGGGATACGCAACGAGGCTGCCCGTTGTCTTCTCGAGATAATAATATTCAAAACGAAAAACCTGAGGCCCAATTATCTCGTAAGTTCTTTTAGTAGGGTCAGTGTCATCGTACGCGGAACTGCTTGCCACTGAGGGCCAAGTGCTGTGAATGGTGAGCGGAAGAAAGACAACTGGTATACTGGTCGCTGACGCTCCATTCCAATCCAGTCCCTTTCCCATGCGCTCTAGGCAATTGTAAGCAACCGAACTAGAGGAATTGGAATTCACCCTGTAGGCTACGATGGAAATTGGGCTTGGTGTTGTGGGGTAATAACCTTCAGCAGCGCTGTAAAATCCCACCAAGTCATTGCCAGTCATGGGCGTTCCCGCAGTCTTTACGTAATAGCTGACGTCGCTTCTTTTAACTATTTGCGCAAAATCCAGCGCCATGCGCTCGAAAAGCGGCCTTACATGAGAGTCTGCGTCCATCCGCTTGTTGCCTAGGATCGTAACGGAAGCGGCATTATTGATTAGCTGCGTGACCAGAAGAACGAGAAGCGCCAGCACGCTTATCGCGACCAGCATTTCAACCAGGGTGAATGCGGGAGTTGCTCGTTGCGTCGAACGCACAACTTAATGCCGATCAAACGCGACGAACGTTTCCACGAAACCCGCTGGTGTGGTTGTCGCGGGATCAACCAACGCAGGCCAAGTGACTTTCAGGCTAACGAACGTCGGCGCAAATGCACCGGCTGGGCTGGCAGGAAATGTAATCGTTATCCGGTAGCGGGGGGTCGCGTTCGGATCCGTCGGAGTCACGACTCTTCCTTCGCCGTCGAAGTACAGGAACTTCGCGGTACCAAACGTGATGTCATACTGCGGGGACGTAAGGCTTGTTTTAGGTGTCGCGCGGAGGTCTGCGACGACGCTCGATAGCACTGAAGCCGCCGCAGTTTGCGAAAGCGAGCTTTGATTTGTTTGAACGCCCAGAGGGAGCAATCCGAACAGGGCGATCAAGCAGAACGCTGCGACACCAAGGGCAAGCGTCACTTCGACAAGGGAGAATCCCGCAAAAAAATGAATTCGGCGGTTCATCGTCTATAAAGTTTTACAATACTGCCGAACCCGCTGATTTGGACTGCGATGACGTTGCCGTTATAGGTGGCTGTCGATGTGCCCGCGCCATTAGTAGCAGCGGGGACTGTGCTACCACGGGTCTGAAGCAACCCAATCTCGACAACTCGTCGAATATTATAATTGTTGCCATTGATCCTGCTCTCGCCTCGCGGGCTAAACTGGAGCGTTTTCAGGAACGTGTATTGCGGGGTTGGGGCAGGGTTTCCTACCGGATACTGAAACGGATATTGCGAGTTCGTATATGGCGCCGTATTGGGAGATGCAGCGTTAAGCTCTCCAAATCGCGAGTAGTTATAACCTGCGGTAGGCTCGAACTGAAGAGCAGAACGAGTGTCAAATGTATCTCCCGTTCCAGCACCAATCGCGAAAAGCGGAAGATGTAAATTATCAATCTTAACCAACTTGGCGACCGGCATCAGCTTTGTTGGATCAATCGCACCTGGCGTCGAACCGTAAACCGTCGTTCCATCTGCTGAAGCTACGCTCGACATCACAAGCCTGCCGCTCCCGGCGGTCGGTGGATTCGTTGATGCGATTGAACCATTCTCCTCGTAAAATCCAACCCAGGCGTAGGTGTTGTTTACTCTTGCGTAGGTGCGCGCCTGCTCAAGAACACCTTTAATGGTGTAGGCAGCGTTTGTAAGGTCATTAGCGCCTTTAAGGTTGGTGAAAGCCGGGACGAGTAACGCGGTCAAAGCGGCGATGATCGCAATGACAGCGACGAGCTCGATTAAGGTGAACGCGTGCGGTTTGTGATCGGGTGGGGAAATCACGAGGCTAACAGGGGAACGTTGTCAGCAAACTAATATCGAATCGCGGGCCGGGATGGAAGACGAAAGATAGGGCAGAGACGAAAGAAGCTTGGCGATTCAGCGAATCGGTGATTTGGGGATTTCAAAAACCATCAATCCGCGCCATTTTCCGTTAATCCAGAGATTCAGAGGAAGATTCGACGATCCTGGACCGCCGCTACAGGAAACGCGCTGAACTTTTTACGTGGGTTTGCCTGGACGGAGAGATGAGGGCACGCTTCTAGCTTTTATGAAGGCGTTGTGCTGGAACACACGTTATCCGAGGAGGAGCATAGTCAGATCGTTCAGACGATCGAGATGTTTGAGGTCATAACTCAAACACAGCCTGACGATTATCAGTCGCTCGAAATCCTCAAGGAAGCTTACCAAAAGGTCGGGCGCGCGGCCGATTCGCTCAAGACTTCGCGCCGTCTCGCGGAGGCTTATTTTAACGCCGGTTCCTACACGCTCGCGATGCAGGAGTGCGAGGTCATTTTACTCAAGGAACCGAACGCGCCGGAGATCCTCGCGATGCTCGGCGATATCGAAACGCGCTTGCAGGCGGCCGGTCATGCAATCGCGACGACCGGCTCGAAACATGGGTTGATCGCGCCGACAGGCACGAATGGGGCGCACGAGGGTGCGCTCGTGGATCTCCAGCACGGAAAGAACGCACAGCATTCGCAAGATCGCGGGGACGAGCATCTCGCCAAATTTTTGGTGATGCAGCAACTTTTTACCGAGGACCAGGTGACCAAGGCGGTCGAAACGGTCAAGCATCTGAACAAGGATTTGAGCGGGCAATCGCTCGCAGCGTCGCTTCTGGACAAACTCTGCCGGCAAGACACCGACAAAGTGGACCAGTCGCTCTCCGGTTTGATCGACCGGACAAAGTTCGCCTACGTGCCGCTCGAGTATTACGACATCGACCGGCAGATCGCGCGGATGTTGCCAGACCATTTGACGCTCGGCCGCCTCTACGTGCCGTTCGATTTGATCAGCCGCACGATCATGGTGGCGTGCTGCAACCCGTTCGACGCGGCCGGCCGTGAAGCGGTGCAGCAATCGCTCGATTACACCGTGACGTGGTATCTCGCGCGGCCGGACGCGATCATCAAAGCTTTGCAGGACATCTACCGGTTGGAAAGCCGGGTTTAATGCGCGCGACGACGATGAGAAGCAAATCTTTCGCCGAACGCATCGCTGATGTCCTGATCGAGGACGGTCTTCTTCTGCCGAACCAGCTCGAGGAAGCGGTCGGCATTCAGCAAAAGGACGGCGGCCGGCTGCTCAAGATTTTGACCGACCGCCAGTTCGTGACGGACCAGGACATGACGGTGAGTATGGGCCGTTGCCTCAATACGCCGCTGATCAATCTCTCGAAGTTGCGCGTGCCGGAGGAAGTGATGTCGCTGGTGCCGCGCGACATGGCAAGAGCGAACAAGCTCGTCCCGATCGCGCGCCTCAACGGCAAGCTTTTCGTGGCGATGGCCGATCCGACAAATGTGCTCGCGGTCGACGACGTGAAGCGGCGTGTGCAACTCGAAATCGTGCCGATGATCGCGACGGAGAAGGCGGTCGCGGACGCGCTCGCTGGAGTGCATGGCGCCTCGAACATGAGCCAGGTGCTCAAGCAGGTCGCCGAAGATGTGGCGAATGCGGGCGAGGTGGAAGTGCAGTCGGCGAAGAACGATGAGATCGATCTCGACCGGCTCGCGACCGATAGTGAAGACGCGCCCGTCATCAAAATCGTCAACCTGATTCTCGTCCAGGCCGTCAAGGAAAAGGCGTCGGACATTCACATCGAACCGTTCCAGCGCACGCTGAAGCTGCGTTATCGCATCGATGGTGAATTAGTCATGGCGGAATCGCCGCCGAAAGCGCTCCAGCTCGCGATCACGTCGCGCATCAAGATTCTCTCGGGACTGAATATCGCCGAACGCCGGGTGCCGCAGGACGGGCGCTTCCGCATCAAGGTGATCGGCAAGGAAGTGGATTTGCGTGTCTCGATTTTGCCGACCGCGTACGGCGAGAAGATCGTCATTCGTATTCTCGATAAAACGGCCCTCACCGGCAGCATCGACCAGATGGGCATGGACCAGGGCACGCTCGACAAATTCAAGAAGGCCATCGATGCGCCACACGGAATGATTCTCGTGACCGGCCCGACGGGTTCCGGAAAAACGACAACGCTCTACTCGGTGCTGCAGGAGCTGAACAACCCGCAGTACAACATCGTGACGGTCGAGGACCCGATCGAGTACGAGCTCACGGGCATCAATCAGGTTTCAGTGCGCAACGACATCGGGCTCGACTTCGCTTCGGCGCTTCGCTCCATTCTCCGGCAGGATCCGGACATCGTGATGGTGGGTGAGATTCGTGACAACGAGACAGCCGACATTGCCGTGAAAGCGGCGTTGACCGGTCACCAGGTCTTGAGCACGCTCCACACGAACGACGCCGCCGGCGCGATCACGCGTCTTGACGATATGGGGATCGAGCCGTTCCTAATCTCCAGCTCGGTCATCATGGCTTGCGCGCAACGACTTGTCAGGCGCATTTGCACGAACTGCCGCGAGGAGTTTGTGCCGGAGCCGGAAATCTTCGAACGCCTTTCGATGAAGGCGCCGGAGGGCGCTGTTTTCTATCACGGGACCGGTTGCGAGCGATGCAAAGGCCGCGGGTATCTCGGCCGCGTGGCGATTATCGAAGCGCTGCCCGTGAGCGAGTCAATCCGCCGCCTCATCATTAAGCGGGCCTCTTCCGCGGTCGTGAAAAATCAAGCAATGGCGGAGGGGATGAGAACTCTGCGCATGGTCGGGCTCGACAAAGCGCTCGAGGGGGTCACGACGCTCGAGGAAATCTGGCGCGTCACGGGAGAGGACCACTAAATGACCATGACGATCCCATTCCTAAGTTTTTTCAGGAGGGTCAAGGACCAGGCCCTGGTTAAAAAAGAGCGGTCGGTTGCCGCGCCGAAGCCGGTGGCGCCGCTCGAGAAGCCAAGCAGCGAACGCTTCAGTAAGACGGTGATGCCGAACGCGACACGCACGTTGCCACCCCGGGATCCATTTGAAATGGCGGCGCGTTCGTCAGCCATGGGCGGTCAGATGCCGAGCGCCAGCACAGTTGCGTCCGCGCCTACGGCGGCCCGCCCACGCGATTTACCGCCGGCCGTCGCACTGGCGCTCGAACCAAGGGTTGAACGCGTGATCTCGCTCGAGCTCGCAGACATCGCGGCCCAAATGCCCGCCGATTACATCAAACCAATTGAAAGCATCGATGGGACCCGCCGGATTCTCCTGAAGGCATCCGAGGTTGAAAGAGGGATGGCGAGCATGAAACCGGCCGTTTCGCTTGCCACTATTTACCAGCAAGTGCCGGAAATTTTCCTGCGCTCGATCGCCCCGGCCGATGGGACGCAAGTGCAGCTTCCCTTCAAGAAAGTGCTCGAGCAATTCACGCGCCTGCAAGTTCGCAACGATCAGGAGCGGCATCATGCAGTCCCGCAAGTCGAGACGCCATTCTTACAGGTCACGCTCGAAGACAATTCCCGTTTCGGCACGACAATCGAGCCGGTCGAAACTGGAGATCTGCCGCCTGTCCGGATCGAGCTGGCCACGGCGGAAGCGTTTGCCGCCGCCGAGCCAGAAGCCACCGCAAACGGGTTTGTGCAGCAGCCGAGGAGCGAAAACACATTGGCGATGCCCACGCGCATCCCCTTCAAACTTTCACCGAATGGAACGGGCGGCCCCGCACCTGAGAGTGTTCCAGCCTCAAGCGGGCCGTCCGTTCCGACTAGTTTCCCATCGGCGCCGGCGCCCACGCGGATTCCGTTCAAGATGACGGCTCCCTCGGACGACCTGCGGCACAAAGATGAGCCGTGGTTGACCGCGAAAAGCCTGGCGGCTTCGGCCGAGACGCCGGTTGCGCCGGTGACGGAGAGCAAGGTCGAAGTAAAAATCACTCTCGCGCTCAAACCGATTTTACAGGGACTTCCGCCACTTCAATTGGGCGGCGACCCCAGCAGCGTTCCAGCCGAAGCGCAAATAGATCTGCCGTTTTCCCTCATCGAACCGCAGCTCGCGGCTGGACGAATCACCGTCGCGCCGGAGGTCTTTGCAGCGGGACTGCCGGCGGAATATCAAAACCTCTTCAAGGCCGGCGAGGCTGTGGATATCATGCTGCCGCTGCACGAAGTCCTGAAGAATCTACCCACGGCTTCCTTGCGCATGCGCGATGACCAGGAAGAACAGGAAGCAGGAGCAAATTTTGCCACGCCGTTTTCCGCGAAAGCAGAAGAAGACGCGAAACGTTTCAATCTCGCCGGGACAGCGATTGCAAAATCGATTGTAACGCCGGTCGCAGCGGTGGAGGAAGCGCAAGCCGACGCTGCGCCAGAGAGAAAGCCGTTCGATCTGCTGCCTCAGAACCCGTTGCAGGTCGCGCTCGAGACCGATGAGAAGCTGGATGCCAAGGGTGCTGTCGCACACGTTAACAAACTCGCCGGAGTGAAGGCCTGCGCGTTCATATTTGGCGATGGCCTTAGTCTCGCGGGGAGTTTGCCGGCCGAATATGAAACGGACGGGCTTTGCGCCATGGCGCCTTCACTGATGCAGCGCATCGAGAACCACATGGTGGAGACCAAGCTCGGCGCGCTCAGAGGCATGACGCTTTCCTGTGTGAAAGGCTCCGTCACATTTTTCATGCACGGAAATCTTTGCCTCGCCGCGCTGCATGCGAGCGGCGACCTGGCGTCGGAGGTGCGAGAGAAACTCGCGCGCGTTGTGCACGAGCTTTCACGAAAATATTCGCATCCGGTCTAGGGGGATTTTGTATGTCGATCATCAATTACGCGAGCCGCGAGATTCAGTTTAAAATCGTCTACTACGGCCCGGCGCTTTGCGGGAAGACGACGAACCTGGGTTACATCCATCAGCGGATTAATCCCGAGAATCGCGGCGACCTTGTCTCGCTCGCCACCGCGTCGGATCGCACTTTATTCTTCGATTTCCTGCCGCTGAACGCGGTCGTGATCAAGGGGTTCGTCACAAAGTTTCAGCTCTACACTGTGCCGGGACAGGTGATTTACAATGCGACGCGGCAGCTCGTTTTGCGCAGCGTGGATGGCGTCATTTTTGTCGCCGATTCGCAATGGGAAAAGATGGAGGAGAACGTCGAGAGCTTTAAGAACCTCGAAGACAATCTCGCGAAACAGAACATCTCGATCGACGAGATTCCGTACGTCCTGCAATACAACAAACGCGACCTCGAAAACATCGCTCCGGTCAATTATCTCGAGTACGTCCTGAACAACCGGAAGAGGCGCGTGCAGAGTTTCGAAGTCATCTCCAGCACCGGACAGAATGTTTTCGCGTCGCTCAACGCGGTCTCGCAGATTCTTCTGCACAAATTCAGTAAGCAAAGCGATGTGCCGAAGACGGCGCCTGCGCCAGTCGCGATTCCGGTTGAACCGCCGGTTACGCAGAAACAGAGCGCTGCGGTATGAACGCGATCCCCTGCCTGACCATCGAAGACGTCGCGAATCTCGACGGCGTCCTCGGTAATTTTCTAATAAAGGCCGAAGCGGAACTGACCGTCGTGATCGATCGCGGTGGAAATGTAATCTCGCAATTCGGCGACATGACCGTGATGGACGTTACAATCATCGCGGCGCTTGCGGCGGGTTCATTCGCCGCCACGAAGGAACTCGCGCGGCGCATCGGCGAAGTGGAATTCAATGCGCTTTATCACCAGGGTAACGGGAATCATATTTTCATGAATTCGGTCGACGACGATACGATCATGATTACGGTTTTCGGACGCCGGACGACGGTTGGTTTGGTGCGATTCTATTCCGCGAGCACGGCACAAAGCGTCGCCGCACTTCTGAAGTCGCTGCAGAATACCGGCCACGGCTTTTCCTTCGACGCTTCGGATATTACCGCTACCCCGGTTTTCGCCGACCAGTAGCAAGAGACGGCGCGTTGCGCCGTCCCTACCCGGTAAATTCGGCGGCGACGAGCGCCGCGTTATGACCGCCGAAGCCAAATGAATTATTAACCGCGACGCGCACCTTCTTTTCCTTTGCGACGTTCGGCGTGTAATCCAGATCACACTCTTCGTCGGGATTCTCGAGATTGATCGTCGGCGGAATCACCGAGTCGCGGATCGCGAGCACGCAGGCCGCCATCTCGACCGCACCGGCCCCACCTAACAAGTGACCGGTCATCGATTTCGTCGAGCTGATGGAAACGGTTCGCGCGTATTCGCCGAAAACCGTTTTGATAGCCCGCGTCTCACAGACATCGCCGAGACCGGTCGAGGTTGCGTGCGCATTCACGTAATCCACCTGGTTCGGCGTAATCTTCGCGTGATCGAGCGCCATTTGCATCGCACGCACGGCGCCTTCGCCATCCGGCGGCGGTGCGGTCATGTGGTAAGCGTCGGCGGAAAGTCCGTACCCGGTCAGCTCGCAATATATTTTCGCGCCACGGGCTTTGGCGTGTTCCAACTCTTCCACCACGACGACACCGGCGCCCTCGCCCATGACGAATCCGTCGCGATCTCGATCCCACGGCCGCGACGCTGCATGCGGGTCGTCGTTGCGAGTGCTGAGTGCTTTCATCGCCGCGAACGCCGCGACGCCGACCGGGATAATTGACGCTTCGGAACCACCGGCGAGAAATATATCCGCGTCGCCAAACTTGATGATGCGCCACGATTCACCGATGGCGTTGTTCGAGGTCGCGCACGCCGTGACGATGCAGAGATTAGGGCCTTGCAATCCGAATTCCATGGAGATCATGCCACTCGCCATGTTGCTGATCAGCATCGGGATCGTGAAAGGGGAAAGGCGCGAGGGACCTTTGGTGAGCAAGATGCTGTGCTGATCCTCGAGAGTCTTCAGGCCGCCGATTCCGCTGCTCACGATTACCCCGAAGCGCTTGCGGTTGATCTTCTCCACATCCACGCCGCTGTCCGTCCACGCCATTTTCGCGGCAGCCATGGCCAACTGCGTAAAACGATCGGTGCGTCGAGGGTCCTTCGGATTCTTGAAGAAATCCTTCGGCTCGAAGTTGCGCACTTCGCCACCGATTCGGCAATCGTAATTCGTTGTGTCGAATGCCTGAATCCGCTCAATGCCGCTGACGCCGTTTTTGAGATTGTTCCAAAAGGTATCGACGTCGTTACCGACAGGCGTGATCACGCCGAGACCTGTGATAACGACTCTGCGATCTTTCATCAGCGCGAGCCCATTCCAACGCTCTGCACTGTCTGGAACAGTTTGCCCTCTGTTTTAATGGAAGGGGCGATGATGATTTCGGTTTGTTGAAACTCGGCGATAGTGCGCGCGCCGACGTTGCCCATGCAGGTTGTGATGGCACCTACAAGGTTTTGACTCCCGTCGTCCACCTCGGCGGGGCCAAAGAGAATTTGTTTCAGGGAGCCGGTCGCGCCCACTTTGATGCGGGTTCCGCGCGGCAGATTTGCGTGCGGTGTTGCCATTCCCCAATGGTAACCGCACCCCGGCGCTTCGTGCGCTTTTGCGAAGGCGCTGCCGACCATGACAGCGTCCGCGCCGCAAGCGAGCGCTTTGCAAACGTCGCCGCCCTTGCTCATTCCGCCGTCGGTGATGATCGGGACGTAACGCGAGGTTCTCTTGAAATAGGCGTCGCGCGCCGCGGCGCAATCAACAGTGGCGGTTACCTGCGGCACACCGAGACCGAGGACGCCGCGCGAGGTGCATGCCGCTCCGGGCCCGACGCCGATGAGCACCGCCGCGGGACCGCATTCCATGATCTCGAACGTGATGTCATATCCGACGGTGTTCCCGACGATGACCGGAATCCCCATCTCCCGGCAGAATTTTTCGAGGTCGAGCGATTTATATTCCGACGAAATGTGACGGACAGTGGAGACGGTGCTTTGGACGACGAAAACGTCAGCCCCGGCTTCCTGCGCGATCGCTCCGAATTCCGCGGCCCGTTGCGGAATGGAACTGACCGCCGCGGTCGCGCCGCTGTCCTTGATTTGCCGGATGCGCGCCACGACCAAATCTTTCTGCACCGGTTCCTGGTAAATTTTTTGGAGCAGCCCCGTGATCTCCGCTTTGTCGGCTTCGACAATTTTCTGGAGAACTTCCTGAGGATTGTTGTAGCGCGTCTGCACACCTTCGAGATTCAAAACGGCGAGGCCGCCGAGCTTGCTCATTTGGATGGCGAAGCGCATATCCACCACGCCATCCATCGCGCTGGCCAGGATGGGAATTTTAAAATCAAGCGGCTCCGCGTTTCGTCGAGGTAAACGCCAGGCAATGTCGACTTCGTTCGGATTGATCGTGACACGCCCCGGGACCAGCGCGATTTCGTCGAAACCGTAGGTCACGCGCGCTTTTCGATTTCGGCCGATCCACATTCCCATGATTAAATTTGTTCCGGTTTAAATCTTTCGTTCAAACTTCCGCAGCGTGGACACCGCGGAAGCAAAGCGGGCGTTCGATCTTCAAACTCAAACGCGCAGATCACGCAACGCAACCGATAGCGCAAAGCGCGGCGCTCGCGTCGGCGACGATTCCACTCACCAAC
>DASVJK010000008.1:0-30244 GCA_036385955.1 Chthoniobacterales bacterium
TTCGAGTTTTCCCATGCGTAAGATCATTGTGACCGGTTCCGCGGGCCTGATCGGCTCGGAGACGGTCAAGCATTTCGCGAGCGATGGATATCGCGTGGTCGGAATCGATAACGACATGCGGAGTCGTTTTTTCGGAGCGGAGGCCTCGACGCAGAAGACGCGCGAACAGCTCGTCAAGACGGTTCCGGACTACGAACATCACGATCTTGATATCCGGGATACGAAGGGAGTGCTTGAATTATTCAGGGAGCATCGCAATGACATCGCCGCCGTTGTGCACACCGCGGCCCAGCCTTCGCATGATTGGGCGGCGCGCGATCCTCAGACTGATTTCACCGTCAATGCAAACGGCACGCTGAATCTTCTCGAAGCCGCCCGTGAAGTTTGCCCGGAAGCGCCTTTTGTTTTCACTTCGACGAACAAAGTCTATGGCGACACGCCAAATCGGCTGCCGTTGCGCGAGCTGCCCTTGCGTTGGGAAATTGCCGAGGGCCACGAGTACGAACCCGGGATTTCCGAGACGATGAGCATCGATTGCACAAAGCATTCGCTCTTCGGCGCGTCGAAAGCCGCCGCGGACATTTTGGTGCAGGAATATGGGCGTTACTTCGGAATGCCCACGGTCTGTTTTCGCGGTGGTTGCCTGACCGGGCCCGCACACGCTGGAACGGAGCTGCACGGTTTTCTCTCTTACCTCATGATCTGCACCGTGACGGGACGGCCGTATCGCGTTTTTGGTTACGGGGGAAAACAAGTGCGCGATAATATTCACAGCGCCGATCTCGTGGATGCATTCGCCGCATTCATTCGCGCGCCGCGGGCAGGGGAAGTTTATAACATCGGCGGCAGTCGCCACTGTAACTGCTCGATGCTCGAAGCGATCAACCTCTGCGAGGAAATCAGCGGCCGTCGCTTAACCTGGAAATACGAAGAGGGCAATCGCATCGGTGACCACATTTGGTGGATCAGCGATGTGCGAAAATTCCAGGAACACTATCCGGACTGGAAGTTTCGTTACGGCTTGCGCGAGATTCTTGAAGAAATCCATCGTGCCGTGAGCGTGACGCAAAGCAGGTAGGGACGCCTTTCCGAGGCGTCCGTCGAATTATCCTTTGCGACCGAGCCGAAAAACAAGTCGGACGTTTCGGAGAAACGTCCCTACCTGACTCTAGTACTCTTCGCCTTCGTCCTGCTCCGTCGGCGCGACACGGTCATGGATGCCATAGACATGGAACATGACCGCAAACCAATAGATAGGGATCAAGGCAAGGCCGAATCCGGCCGTCGCTGTCGCGGCAAGTGCGCCGAGCAGAATCGCCCCAAATGCACCAATCACGAAAAGAAGTCCGAGCAGTCTGTATCCTTTGTAAACATGTCCGAGTCCGGGAATCACACTCAGCATCACCGCAACGAGATCGCTCGCCTTGCCTTCCGCCGTGTCCGCGTCGGGCCTGCGCACCCAATCGCAGCGATCGCAGCTTTCCGCATCTTTCGGCAGCACGTGTCCGCAGAGCGGGCAGTTCATGGTGTCGGCAGTAACTGCCGGTTCTGAAATTGGCGCGTCAGTATATTCCAAGAGATTTCTTTTCGGTTAAATCGGGGATAAGAGAGGCCTAACGGTCACAAGGCGCAAAGATTTCGTCAAGTAAACTCCACGGCGCCTCGTCCGCGTTTTCTCGCTGACGCTCGCTCTAGTTAGAGATGTTTCGACTTCGCTCAACATGACAAGGGAGCGTTGTAAGAAGCGGCTGTTCAAGTGTAGGCCGGTAAAGTAAAAACGCCCCATGCCACAGCTCCAACAGCTGGTCGATTACTGCAACGACCTCCTGCGGATCGGCGAGATCGCCGACTGGCCGAATGCGCTCAATGGTTTGCAGATTGGGAATTCCGGCGCTGTGACAAAGATTGGCGCCGCGGTGGATGCTTCCACGCGCACGATCGACGCGGCAATCGAGCGCGGGATAAACTTTCTCATCGTGCACCACGGTTTGTTCTGGCCCGGCTTGCAGCCAATTACCGGTGGCCGGCGGCGGATGTTTGAGCGCGCTTTCCAGCATGATGTCGCGCTCTACAGTGCCCATCTTCCTCTCGATGTGCATTCGGCCCTCGGCAATAACGCGCAGCTCGCTGTCGCGTTGGGTTTTGAAAACACCGAGCCGTTTTTCGAGCAGAAGGGGCAATGCGTCGGTCTGAAAGTGAAGGCGCAACTTTCGCGTGCGGAACTTGTGCGCAAACTCGAGAACTCGTTAGGCGGCCCGGTGAAACTGTTCGCTGCCGGGCCAGAGCAAACGCAAACGATCGGCCTGATCACCGGAGGGGCCGGCTCGGATATTTACGCTGTCGCAGGTGAGGGTATCGACACGTTTATCACTGGCGAAGCGCCGCATTGGGTAGCCGTGGCCGCCGAGGAACTCGGCATCAACCTGCTCCTCGGCGGGCATTACGCGACGGAGACTTTCGGTGTGAAGGCCTTGGCGGCTCATTTGTCGGATCGCTTTGATTTGCCGTGGGCATTTCTCGATTGCCCAACGGGATTATGATCAACTTCCACCTCGGCACAGCAACGCACTGACTTGCTATGGACTCATCCGTTTGCATTGGATTCGCTGTCTTGTTGGTGCCGATCGCCTTGGCTGTGATTGGCGCGGTGGAGCTGCAGAAACTCAAAAAGGCCGTGCGCCAACTCGGTATTCGTCTTGGGAAATTGGAATCTGGCCGCGGTGGCGTCGAGGGTGCGCCGATTGCTCCAAGTGCGCCGAGTCCATTCCCACCGCGGGCCGTTCCGCCGCCGCTACCACCAATTCCAGAACCTGCGTTGCCTAAGAAGCCGGTCGGCGAGCCGCCACCGATAAAACCTCCACCTCCACCGCGTCCCGCCCGAGCCGCGATCGATTGGGAAGCATTTTTTGGGGTCAAACTTTTCGCGTGGATTGGCGGCTTCGTTCTTTTCCTCGGGATCGTTTTCCTCGTGAAGTACTCCTTCGAGAACAACCTCATCACTCCGGGAATGCGGGTGGTGATAGGCACGGTCGTCGGGCTCGCCCTCATCGTGACCGGCTGGCTTACGGCGACCGGGCGCTACCGCGTCTCCGGCCAGAGCCTCTGCGCGACCGGCGTCCTGGTTCTCTATGGAAATATTTTTGCGGCCCACGTTTTCTACCATCTGATCGCGCTCGTTCCTGCGTTTGCTTCCATGGCGATCGTGACGGGCGCGGCGTTTTTCCTGGCCGTTCGCATGAACGCCCAGGTCATCGTGGTCCTCGGTCTGCTCGGCGGATTTCTCACACCCGTTCTGCTTTCGACCGGTGTCGACAATCCGACCGCGCTCTTTGGCTACATCGCGGTCTTGAATGTTGGCATCGCCGCCGTCGCTCTTCGCAAGCGGTGGGATTATCTCGTCATCCTCGCCGCAGCCGGCACGGTGCTCATCGAGTTCGGCTGGGTCTTTAAGTTTTTCGAATATCCAAAAGCGAATATCGCGTTTGCTGTTTTCCTTGGCTTCGAAGCACAGTTCCTCGCGATTTTCGCGGTACAACGCCGGACTAATCCAACGGAGAACTGGGCAGCGCGCGCGGTTGCCGTGCTTGGTTTCACAGCCTTGGCCGCGGCATTCTGTCTTCTCTCCTATACCGCTCTCGGTCACCGGCCCGGTTTTCTTTTTACGTTCGTCTTCCTCGCCGAGGCCGGCCTGCTTGCTCTTATCCTCCTTCGCTCGAGACCGACCACGCTGCTCGCACCCGTCAGCGGTTTTGTCGTCTTTGTGTTCCTGGCCAGCTGGACAGGGAATTACCTGAACGGCGCGTTGCTTTGGTGGGGGCTGGGCGGTTACGTCGTGTTCGCTCTCCTGCACGCGGGTTTCGGATTCTGGCCAAGAGCGAATGCGACGGCATCAAAAGATACGGCGTGGCAAAGTTATGCGCCGTTACTGCCGCTCGTGCTCATCTGCCTGTGCGTTGGGAAAAACGAAACATCGGCGGCCGTCTGGCTTTGCGTTCTCGTTCTCGATTTTATCGCGATCGCTGTGGCGTTCGCGCGTCGTTCTCTCCCAGCGGTCGCAATAGCATTGGTCGTCACCATCTTCGCCGCAGCCTTGTGGATTTTGACCGCGCCACCCGAAATCGATCTCCGTGGATTCTTGATCGTGGCAGCTGGATCAGGGACGTTCTTTTTCTCTGCCGCGTTCTTCGCGGCCCGCAGGCTCTTCCCCGATTCAGCAAATGTTCGGCGGAATATTCCCGCGCTCGCGGCTTCGATGCCGTTCCTGCTCCTGCTCATGGCGATCGCGAAGCTGCCGATCGTGAATCCCACGCCCTTCTTCATCACAGCATTTTTCCTCGCGGTCCTTCTGCTCGGTCTCGGGGTTATTTCGCGCACGAGCTGGATCGCGCTGATCGCGCTCGCTTTCACTTGGGCCGTCGAAAGTGAATGGCAGGCCTTGCACTTCACGAACAGTGACGGTGCGCTCGTCCTTGGGTGGCAGATCGCGTTTTTCCTGCTCTTTCTGGGCTTTCCCTTTTTCACTGCGGAAGAACGCAAGCCTCTGCCCTGGGCCATCGGCGCACTTTCCGGACCTCTGCATTTCTGCCTGATCTACGAAATCATCCGCACGACATTTCCGAACCTGCGCAACGGATTGATCCCGGCCGCCTTCGTCCTCCCGTATGCGGTCGGCACGCTCTTCCTGGTAAAGAGAAAACAAGTGACCCCAGCATCCGGGGATGCGCGTCTCGCCTGGCAGGCTGGCGCCGCGCTGCTTTTCGTCAGCCTCATTTTTCCGATCCAGTTCGATCGCGAATGGATCACGCTAGGCTGGGCGTTTGAGGGCTTTGCTCTTCTTTGGTTGTTTCGTGTCGTGCCGCATCGGGGCCTGCGTTATGTCGGCGTCGGATTGCTCTGTGTCGCTTTCGTCCGTCTCGCCTTGAATCCCGCGGTCCTCGAGTATCATCGTCGCAGCTCGACTCCGATTTGGAACTGGTACCTTTACACCTACGGTTTCTCGATCTTCCTTTTGTTCGGCGGCGCCTCGCTTTGCCGCGGATCACGACAATCGTCTTTCGAACGGACGGCGCCGACACTCCTGACCTCGTTAGGCGCGATCCTCACCTTCCTGCTCCTGAACATAGAGATCGCGGATTATTTTTCGGTTGGGCCCACGCTCACGTTCTCTTTCTCCGGCAATTTCGCGCGCGACATGACGTATTCCATCGCCTGGGCGCTCTTTGCTTTCGCGCTCCTTCTCGTCGGCATGAAACAAAAGACGGGCTGGGTGCGTTACGCCGGCGTCGTCCTCCTTCTCGTCACGCTCCTCAAACTCTTCCTGCATGATCTGGGAAATCTCAGTCAGCTTTATCGCATCGGCGCGTTCATCGGCGTCGCCATCATTCTCATCGTCGCCTCGTTTGTTTATCAGCGTTTCCTCGTGCCGAAAGCCGAGAGGAACGCGTCCGATTCTTAACGCTCGATGTAGGGGCGCTCGCCGCGGCGAGCGCCCCTACATTGATTTCACTTTCGTAAGTTCCCACTCCGCTGTTGTGTTGCGTCCGTGAAAGCGACCGAGAGTCCGAACAAACGTGTAAGCACTCGCGCGACCGGGGTGGTCGGCCTTGCGATTCTTTGTAGCCGCGTGCTTGGGCTCCTGCGGGAGGTGATCTTTGCTTCGCTCTTCGGCGCTACCAAAAACATGGACGCGTTTCTCACCGCGTTCCGCGCGCCGAACATGCTGCGCGATCTGTTTGCCGAGGGCGCGCTTTCCACAGCCTTCGTTACGACCTTCTCCGGCCGCATTGCCACGGATGGCGATCAATCTGCCTGGCGGCTCGCGAGCAAAGTCGCCACCCTGACCGTTGTCTTCATGAGCGCGGTCACTATGCTCGGCGTGATTTTTGCGCCCGCGCTCATCACGGTCCTCGCGCCAGGATTCGCCCCGGACAAGGCGGAGCTCACGATTGCGCTCGCGCGGATCATGTTTCCTTTCATCCTGCTCGTCTCGCTCGCGGCTCTGGTGATGGGAATGTTGAACGCGAAGAATGTTTTCGGAATGCCCGCGATGGCCTCGAGCTTTTTCAATCTCGGATCGATCATCGGTGGGGTCGGATTTGGTTGGCTGCTCGATCCACATTTCGGCAGTCGCGCGCTAATTGGCCTGTCGTTAGGCACGCTTGTCGGAGGATTATTGCAGCTGCTCGTTCAATTGCCGTCGCTCGCGCGCGTCGGGTTTCGTTTCAAACCCGACTTCGACTGGCGCGATCCCGGTGTGCGCAAGATCATCACCTTGATGGTTCCCGCGACGATCGCGGCAAGTGCCGTGCAAGTGAACGTCGCGGTCAACAGCGGATTCGCTTCCGGTCTGGGCGACGGCCCGATGACCTTTCTCAATATCGCGTTCCGATTGATGCAATTGCCGCTGGGGCTCTTCGGGGTAGCGATTGCCACGGTGACTTTGCCGCTTGTCTCACGCAGCGCCGCGCTCGGCAATACCGCTGAATTTCGCGGGGCGATTGCGCACTCTTTACGACTGGTCATGCTCCTGACGATTCCGTCCGCAATCGGCCTGATCATTCTGGCCGAGCCAATAATCAGCCTCATTTATCAACATGGCCGTTTCACCGCGGAAGCGATGCGACAGACGGCGGCGGCGCTACGTTTTTACGCGATCGGTCTCGCTGCCTATTCGGGAGTGAAAGTACTCGCGCCGGCGTTCTATGCGGTGGGCAAGAAACAACTGCCGATGCTGGTGAGTTTGCTTTCGATTGCGGTGAATTTTGGGCTGAATTGGTTTTTCCGGTTTCAGCTCGGGTGGGATCACCGCGGTCTCGCGCTTTCCACCAGTCTGGTGGCGATCACAAATTTCCTGCTTCTTTATATGATGATGCGGCGACATGCGGTTCGCCTCGAAACGCGCGTTCTACTGTTCACGTTGGCAAAGCTGGCGATCGCCGGGCTAGCGCTCGCGCTCGTCTGCGTTGGAGCGCGGTGGATGTTTTTTCAGTCCCTTCAAAGTTTGCGAATCTGGCAGAAAACAATTGAAGTCATCGTCACCGTGGCTCTCGGTGGGGCTGTGTTTTTCGGCGCGGCGTATCTTCTGCACGTCGCGGAATTGCGCGATGTGGTGGTCTTGGTTCGGGGTCGACTCACTCGCGTGCGTTCCTGAATAGGGGACTGTGCGTTCTCGCGCCACACGATTTTCCAAGTGTCATCCCGAGCCGCGTAGACGGCGAGGGACCTCTCCCACGCAGTTTGCCTCACACAAAAAACATCACGCCTCACTCGCAAAGCACGCCTGCCCTATCGCGGAAGCGCTTGAACAACGGTGAGGTCCCTCGCCGCCTGCGCGGCTCGGGATGACACGCATTCAATCGGAGCTTCCCTACGAGAGCGCCTGCGCCAGGTCCTCGATCAAATCATCCGGGTGCTCCAGTCCAATCGAAAGCCGCAGCAATCCCTGAGGCGTCCGAGGGTCCTCGCCTTTGATCGAGGCCCGGTGCTCGATCAAACTTTCCACTCCGCCCAAGCTCGTCGCACGAATAAAAATCGCCGTTTTCGCGGCCACACCAAGAGCTGCTTCGCGGCCGCCTTTCACTTCAAACGACAGCATGCCGCTAAACGCGTTCATCTGCCGCGCCGCGATTTCGTGACCCGCATGTGAAGCGAGTCCCGGATAATGCACCGTTTCCACGCGCGGATGGTCGGAGAGCCAGATTGCGATCCTGAGCGCGTTTTCCGAGTGCGCGCGCATCCGCCACGGAAGTGTTTGCATGCCGCGGTGCACGAGCCAGCAATCGAAGGGTGAGGGGACTGCGCCGCCTGTGCTCTGAATCTCACGCACGCGGTTCGCGATGCCGATCTCGGTTTTCCAGATGACCGCGCCTCCCGTGACGTCGCTGTGACCGCCCAAATACTTCGTCGTCGAATGAACCACGAAATCCGCGCCGAGCTCGAGCGGGCGCTGCACGATCGGCGCCCAGGTGTTATCGCAGACGCAGATCGCGCCGGCCGCGTGGGCCGCCTTCGCGACGAGTGCAATGTCGGTAATCTTGAGCCGCGGATTCGATGGTGTCTCCACCCAGAAAAGTTTTGTCTGCGGCCGCACCGTCTTGTTGATTTCATCGATGCTCGTCATGTCGACGAAGCTCACGTCGAGACCCCACCGAACGAAGACGTCGCGCAGCAACTTCGTCACTCCGTGGTAAACATCGGCCGGCGCAATGACGTGATCGCCCGGCGCCAGGGCTTGGAGGATCGCGCTCGACGCGGCCAAACCGGAGCCAAATGCGGCCGCGTCATCGCCGCCTTCCAGCGCTGCCAGACCTTGTTCGAGCGCGTGGCGTGTTGGATTCGCGCTTCGTGCGTAGACGTACCCGTGAGGATAACCGCCTTCGGCATCACGCTCGAAGGTGGTGGAGAGATGAATTGGCGGGGATACCGCGCCCGTCGTCGGATCAATGGCGTGTCCGGCGTGCACCGCCAATGTCTCGATCCGAATCTTGCAGTTACTCTTCATCAGGGAGGAGGATGTCTCTTCGAGGGGTTCCGACGAATTTCGTCGCGAAACGGCGCAATGCAAAGAAATCAGACGACTGCGGAAGGCCGTCCCTACCTGTGATTCGATTTGACGGCTCGATTCCCGCGGCGCAAATACCACCTGAATCTTTCTCCCGGGTATTCTACCCTCCCGGGCTCTCTTTATGAGCATTTACAACGACGAAGTGTTCCAGATGGCTTGCGATCAGTTCCAGGTCATCGCCGATTATTTGCGGATTGATCGAAACGATCACGACCGGCTGATGTTTCCGAAGCGCGCAATCGCGGTCACCCTTCCGGTGCACATGGACGATGGCAGAACGCAGACATTCCAGGGTTACCGTGTGCAACACCACCTGACTCTTGGACCGACCAAAGGCGGCACGCGTTTCGCCCCCAATCTTTCGATGGGCGAGACCGCCGCGCTCGCGATGTGGATGAGCTGGAAATGCGCGCTCGCCAATTTGCCCTACGGCGGTGCGAAAGGCGGCGTCGCGTGCGATCCCACGAAACTATCGCGCAATGAACTCGAACGTGTCTCGCGACGCTACATGCAGGAAATGATTCCGTTCGTCGGCCCGCACACCGACATCATGGGCCCGGACATGGGGACAAACGAGCAGGTCATGGCCTGGTTCATGGACACGTATTCGGTTTACCAGGGTTACTGCGTGAATGAAATCGTGACCGGCAAACCGGTCTCGATCGGAGGCACCGAAGGCCGCCGCGAGGCGACCGGACGTGGCGTCGTTTATCTCATCGAGCGCGCGATGGACATGTTGAAAATGGATCCGGAAAAAAGCACCGCGATCGTGCAGGGATTTGGCAACGTCGGTTCCGTGGCGGCATTATCGCTCGCGCTCAAGACCGGGGTGAAGATTGTCGGAATTAGCGACGCGACTGTGGCCCTATACAATCCAAAAGGCATCGATGTTGCGAAGGCGGAACAGCATGTCTTGAAAAAGGGAAATCTGCGCGCCTTCGATGAAGGCGACCGGATCGATCCGAACGAGATGCTCATCATGCCCTGCGACGTGCTCGTGCCGTCCGCGGTCGATCGTGTCATCAACGGAACAAATGCCGCGAAATTGCAATGCCGGATTCTCGCGGAAGGCGCGAATGGCCCAACGACGCCCGAAGCCGATCTCATTCTCAACGAACGCTGGAAGGAGCTCTTCATTATTCCCGACATTCTGTGCAACGCCGGCGGCGTGATCGTTTCCTACTTCGAATGGGTCCAGGGTTTGCAGGCGTTCATGTGGACGGAAACGGAAGTGACCGACAAACTTTTCCGCATCCTCGAACATTCATTCACGCAAGTCATTCGACGCGCCAAGGCGCACAGAATTTCGCATCGGACGGCGGCGATGGCGATCGGTGTCGAGCGTGTCATGAAAGCAAAGCACACGCGTGGTTTGTTCCCATGATTCGCGATGAAGTTCTCGCATCGCGAAGATAAGCGGGGCGACCGTCTTTTCGATGTTCTGACGGACGAAGAGAACGGACTTCGTCTCATTGTCTCGCGTCTCGGCGCGGAATTGATCAGCGTCGCCCGGCGGGATGCCGGAGGAAAATGGATCGGCTTCCTGAATTGCGATAACGAACTCGGCGCGCCCGAGAAGGGTTGGGCGAATCACGCCACCGTCATGGGCTACTATCTTCACCGCATCAAAAACGAGCGCACGCTCTACCGCGGTCAGGAAATCCGCGGCGGCACGCATAGTTTTTTGCGCGGCAAGCTGTGGCATTTCGTAGAGTCGGACCGCGATGGCGAACTAACCTACCGCGTCACCCCAGAAGATTTTTCGCCGACTGAGTATCCGCTTCGGGTATCGCTCGATCTGACCTATCGAATCGAAGGCACGCGCATTTGCATCGCGTTCAAATTTAAGAACGACGAACCTGAATTAACTGCGCATGTCGGCTTCGGCTTGCATCCTGGGTTTGCCGCGGCCTCTTTCGATTCATTCCGCTTCGAAATGCCGGCCGGTCTTTACCGGCGCCATTTCTCTCCCGAAAATTATCTGAGCGGCGAGACGGAGGACATTCGGTTCGCCGGAGGTGAAATGCCCTTTGCGAAAGAAAAACTGCAAGGGTCTTACATTCTCGAATTGGTAGACGTTCCCGATCGCACCTTCACTTACACCGACCCACCGACAGGGCGTAGCGTCGTCTTGAATCTGAGCGGCGTTCCCTATCTAACGTTGTGGTCCGATGGTGGGCCATTTCTCTGCGTCGAGCCGTGCTGGGGCTTGACCGATCACCACGAGCAGCGCGCGTTCGAAAACAAAGAGGGTATTCAAGAGATCCCTGCCGGCCAGGAACTCGCCGTAAGCTTCGGCATCGAGCCGCAGCTTTCGGTCTAGTCACGTGCGACTTTCTCGAGCATGTCATCGCGAGGCTGGCGCAGCGCGGAAAGAGAGCCTGCACTGAGCGAAGCGAATGTGGACCTCGCAACTGCAATCAACGCGTCTTATTACGGAAGTGTGACCGATCTTTTAGTGGGAGGTCCCTCGCCGTCTCTGCGGCTCGGGATGACATGCTCGGAGCGTAGTCCGGCAGGACGCGCTACAGTCCCGCAAACACGCGATCCAAAACTTCCACCAGAAAATCGGCGTCCGCCTGGTTGATGCACATCGGCGGTGCGAAGCGGACCGTCTGTCCTTGCAGTCCACCCTTGCCCAGGAGCAACCCCATCTCTCTCGCGCTCTCCACAACCTGAGCGCATTCCGCTTTCGCCGGTTCCTTCGTCGCACGGTCTTTCACGAGCTCGATGCCCAGCATCAAGCCTTTGCCCCGCACATCGCCAATGATGTTGTGCCTCTGCTTCAACTTTTCGAGCCCGTCCAAAAGATGTCCGCCAAGCTTGAGTGAGTTCGTCTGGAGCTTTTCGCGCTCGATCACCTCCAGCACTGCTTTGCCCTGCGCGCACACGACTGGGTTTCCGCCAAACGTGTTGAAGTGCGTTCGCTTCGCCATCGTCGCCGCGATTTCCGGCGTGGTGACCACGGCGGCGAGCGGGCAGCCATTGCCGATGCCTTTAGCCATCGTCACGATATCAGGAATAACGTCTTGAGTTTCGAATCCCCAAAAATGCGTGCCGGTACGACCGAACCCAGCTTGGACTTCATCCGCGATGCAAATTCCTCCGGCCCCTCGCACATGTTCGTAAGCATGCTTGAGATAACCGTCGGGAAAGACCACGACACCGCCAACGCCTTGGATCGATTCCGCAATAAATCCCGCGATTTGTCCTGATGTGCCGTAGTCGATCAGGTCCTTCACATCCGCGGCGAAGTTTTTTCCGGCATCCGGGTCGTCGCGCCCCCATCGGCCGCGATACGGATCCGGCGTCATCGCGTGATGCACACCAAAACTGTGGGGCACATTAAACTTCCAGGTGTTGTGCGAAGTGAGCCCCATCGTCGAAGCGTTGCCGCCGTGATAAGAATTGCGCAGCGCGATCACGTCGTAGTTGCCGGTGTAAGCGCGCGCCATCATCAGCGCCAGGTCGTTCGCTTCCGATCCGGAGTTGACGAAGTAGCAGACCTTTAGGTTGCCCGGCATTTTCGATGCCAGCTTTTCCGCGTATTCCGCGATGTTCGGGTGCAAATAAATCGTCGTGGAGTGTTGCAGCGTTGCGTTCTGCCGGTTGGCCGCTTCCACCACATGAGGATGACAATGCCCCACGCTCACCGTCACGATCCCGGCGAGAGCATCGAGATAGCGGCGCCCCGCCTCGTCGAAGACGTACTGCATCCGGCCCTCGACGATCATGAGCGGCTTCTTGTAGTAGAGAAAAATCCCCGGATTCAGGAATTGCTTGCGCAGCCGCAACACCTCGCCGGCCGGCGGGCCATCATATTTTTTCGGCTGATGTTCGAAGGGCGGAAGGTCGGGAATTTTCATTCGATCTTGCGGGAAGCGGGAACGAAGCGTCTCTCTTCGCTTCGAAATTCAAATCCTAGCGGGGCCAAATAATGTTTTGATCGCGCTTGAGAGCATTCGCGATTACTCGCCCGCCATCGCCAGATCTCGCTCCGTGCGCCCTACCTTCGTCTTGGCTTCTTCGCAGCGAACGACCCGGTTTTCAGCGTCGAGGACGGCGACGCGCGGATGATGAGTTTTCGCTTCTTCCAGGGTCAATCGCGCAAAGCTCATGATGGTCAGGCGATCGCCGATTGCGCCGAGGTGGGCCGTGGCGCCATTCAATTCGATCAGACCCATTCCGGCCGTTCCGTAGATAACGTAGGTCTCGAAGCGTTCTCCATTCTGGAGATTGCCGACGAGAATTTTCTCGTAGGGGAGAAGGCCCACCATTCCGGCAATATCCGCGGAAACGGTGAGACTGCCTTCATAGTGCAAACTGGCGCCCGTCACCGCCGCGCGATGAATCTTGGATTTTAACAAAGTGACCTGCATCGAGTGCGACAAAGAGAGCTTAGACCCGCGCTTTTGCAATCCACTTTCGCGCTCAATGCCTCGCGATCCCCCTTGCCCCTAGCGGCATCCAGTCGCCGCTGTCTCATCCGAGTCTTTCGGCGGCGGCGGAGCGCTCGAATCGCGCTGACGCGGCTTGGTCTCGCCGACATAGATCCGATGTTCGAAGCGCTTCGCGCGGTCATGCGATTTGGCCTCAACCACGTGAACGCGAAATCCCGCGCGGGCGAGCGACTCACCGAATGCCTCCTCGTCCGTCGCTGACCAAAAAGCGACGCGACCGCCCGGTTGCAGAGCGTTTGCGATGCGATTGAATCCGCGGCGACTGTAGATTCGCGAGTTCTCCGCCCGCACAAACGAAGTGGGCCCGTTATCGACATCGAGAAGAATGGCGTCGTACCGCGCCTCCTGCGCGCGTCGGATGATTCGAAAAACATCCTCGGTGAAAACTTTTACCCGGCGGTCGTTCAGCAGAGCGCCGTTTACCTTCATCAGGAATTGACGATTCCACTCGACCACCTCCGGCAGCAGCTCCGAA
The DNA here is from genome assembly GCA_036385955.1 of Chthoniobacterales bacterium. Taxonomy (GTDB): domain Bacteria; phylum Verrucomicrobiota; class Verrucomicrobiia; order Chthoniobacterales; family UBA10450; genus AV80. The sequence continues at coordinate 13,499 of DASVJK010000008.1, forward strand.
ACGTGAACCTCCGATTTTTTCCCGACGATCGAAAGCACGGCCTTCAACGAGAAACCGAGTCCCAACCCACCGATCAGAACGCGCGGATGCGGATGCCGGCTCAAGTTCTCACATGCGAGCTTCGCCAGCAGAATTTCCGATGTCGTCGAGGTGGTGCTCATGAGCTGGCGACCGTTGCGCTTCATAAAGTAATCGCCGTCGTGCTCGTGAAGTGTGAACCGCGCGCCATCGGGCGCGATCGTTTCAGCGAGAGTGCGAAAGGGCTTCATTCTGTTCCGCATTACTCTAGCGCAGAACGCCAACAATGGGATGGCGTGGTGAAGGGAAGAGGTAGAAGCGGTTTCAAAATTCCCTTTGCGCCATTTGTAGGGCGTCTGTGTCAGACGCCTCCCTGGACAGGTCGATTGGCGTTTCACAGAAACGCCCCACAAACGCATTTTTTGAAACCGCTTCTATTCGCAACCGGTTATCGAGTTAGCTTCCCAGTATGCCGAAGCCTAGCACGGTCGAAGAGCCAGCGGAACTTCTGGCCTACCTTTTTGCCACCTGGCCCGCGGTAAAGCGCAAACAGGTGCGGACGTGGTTGAAATTTCAGGCGGTCACGGTAAACGACCGGCCGGTCACGCAGTTTAATCACGGCCTGCTGCCCGGCGATGTGGTCGCTATCCGCTCCGATCGCTTCGCGGTCCCCAAGACAGTGCTCGCATCTGGAATGAAAGTCTTCTTCGAAGACGCCGCGCTCATCGTGATCGATAAACCGGAGAATCTGCTCAGCGTGGCCAGCGAAGCGGAACCGGAGAAGACGGCGTACTTCCAACTCACCGATTATCTCCGGCAGGGAAAGGCGCACGCGCGCGATCGCGTCTGGATTGTGCATCGGCTCGATCGCGAGACATCCGGCTTGATGATTTTCGCGAAGACCGCCGCGGCGAAGCAAAGTCTGCAGGCCACCTGGGACCAGGCGGAAAAGCGGTACGAGGCGGTAGTCGAAGGGAGACTCGGCGCTGAGAGCGGTGTTTTTGAATCGGACCTGGATGAAACCAATCCCTTCAAAGTTTATAGCACCGCGCGCAATCCGCAGACGCGGCACGCGGTCACGCATTATCGGGTGTTAGCGCGCGGCAAGCGCCGCACGCTTGTTGAGCTGACGCTGGAGACTGGACGCCGGCATCAGATCAGGGTGCAACTCGCTGATGCCGGTTGTCCGATCGTAGGCGACAAGAAATACGGGGCGAAGACGGATCCTGTGAAGCGCCTCGCGCTTCACGCCTGTGCGCTCAAGCTACTGCATCCTGTCACGCAGAAAGAACTTCGCTTTACCTCTCCGTTACCGCGCGAACTGGCGCGGCTGGTTTGAGGAGCGCGGGTAATCTACGCGGGACGGCTTGGTCGGCGTTAGTCTTTCATGCCCAACAGAGTCTTGATCTCTTTCAGGGCTTTTTTGCGCGCTTTATCGTATGCTTGGGCATCTGAGTCATCTCCACTGCTAACAAACGCCTTGAGGGCACGCGACTCTTGCAGGACCAAGTCGAGAACGTCTATCGTGTTGTGGATAAATTGGGTGTCATTTTTGCTCAACGTGTCCGCATCAATGAGCTTATTCATCTGCTCTTTCATGCCCTGCGTGATGTTGATATAGGTCGTGACGAAATTCGTGGCCTCGCCAGATTTGTAGGTTTTGGCCACGAAGGCATCGGCGAGAGTTCCGACCGCCATGTGAGTGAGGAGGACGGATTGACCCGTCGTGTATCCGAGCGTGTTCAAAAGTACAGTGTCGTCCGAGGCGGCACGACAGAGAGGTGCGCTCGCGAAAATGAACGCGGTCAATACGCTGAAAAGAAGTTTAGAATTCATATTTCGCAGTTATGAGGAGGGAACGTCTGGCTGTCAAGCGTTTGCCGACGCCGTGCCCCATGGAAATCGGCAGTCTCGTCAGTTTTGCTCGCCGAAAAGTCGCAACTGTTCTTGCCGAGGTCGCTCGATCTTCGCCATTGGGGAGGTGAGAAGATCCCGCAACCCCGAGTTGCGTTCCGCGCGGCGCATCACGGCCTTGGCGAAAACCGCCTCATTCCACCAGAACTCGACCCGCGAACGCGCTCGAGTCAAACCGGTGTAAATGAGTTCCCGCGTCAGGACCGGAGCGTCCCCGTCAGGAAGGATGAACAAGACCCGGTCGAATTCCGATCCCTGACTCTTATGGACCGTCATGGCATAGGCCGCTTCGTGTTGCGGTAATCGTGCCGGAGCGAATCGGCGCAGCGTGTTCTCCTTCCCGATAAACCAAGCCCAAAGCTGCTTTGGATTTTCCTTCGCCTCGAAGTCGGGAAGAAGGATGCCGACATCTCCGTTATAAAGCTGCAATTGATAGTCGTTCTGCGTGATCAGGATGGGCTTCCCCGCGTAACTCGAGGTGACGTTCTTTGGAATCAGCTGAGCTTCCTGCAATATGCCTTCGATATTCCGGTTTAGTCCCTCAACCCCAAAGGGACCCCGACGGAGAGCCGAGAGCACGCGAAAGGTTTTCAGCTGTGCAAGCGCGGCTGCCGGCTCCTTCTCCGTCGCGAAGGCAGAGAAGCCCGCCAGGACGGCCTTGGAAAACTTTGCTGCCAACTCGCGAGGTTTGTGAAGTTCGGATGAAACGAGGTCTGGGTAGGATTGTTCGCGCAAGATGCGCATGGCTTGATTCGCATCGCCCTGCCGGACGGCGCCGCAAAGATGATGGATACCGCTCTGCTCGCTGAACCGGTAATTCTTCTCCAAGGTTACGACCGCGTGTCGGAGAGGGCTCCCTGGTGATACGGCGGCGTCCACGATATCTGCCAGCACGGCGCCGGGCTCGACTGAAGCTAGTTGGTCGTGATCACCCAGAAGAATTACCCGACAGCCACTAGGCAGCGCATCGAAGAGCTTGCACAATAGCGGAAGTGCCACCATCGACGCTTCGTCAATCACGAGCAGCTCAATCGGGAGTGGGTTTTGCCGGTCGTGCCGAAAATAGACCGAGTTACCTTTAACCCCAAGCAGCCGGTGGATAGTCGAGGCGCTCCTCGGCATGCGCGCTTTTACTTCATCGGGGCACTCAAGCGTTTCGAGTCCTGTTCTGACGGTTTCTTCCAACCGTGCCGCTGCTTTGCCGGTCGGTGCGGCCAGCGCCACGCGGAGGTGCTCGCTCCCAGGTTTCTGAAACAGGCGCGCCAGGATGTGTAAGACCGTAGTAGTCTTTCCCGTCCCAGGACCCCCGGAGATAATTGTCAGCGCGTTGGTCACTGCAGCGTCCATTGCTCCGGCTTGAGTCCCGGCCTTGCCGCGACCCCTTGTCTGGTTGCCCGCTGCTTTTTCCCGGAGCGCAACGGCCAAGCGTTGCTGGTAGTTCCAGTAACGGCGCAGATACAGGCGATCCGACTCATCGATGACGAGCGGCGTCTGCGCGTCAGGTCCGCCAACAGCGCTCGAGTTCGCGAGGGCCGACCGCCATACTGTCGCCGCAGGCCATTCCAACAAGCCGGCGTCGCTGACTTCGGCCGGACGCGGCGGTGCCGTGCGGAGGGGAAGACAAATGTGTCCTTCGCGGATTGAACGACTGAGCATGGCGGCAGCTAACGGCACAAGCGTGTAGTCGCCGCCGAATCGCCCGATAAAGTTTGCAAAGTGCCGATCGATGTCGGTGAACTCTGGGTGTAGCGGCAGGCTCATGAGATCAGCATCCTAAGGCTCTTAACTGTTTCCGCCGCCGGGCGGTCCCGAAAAATTCCACGCGACAGATCCTTTGGGTCAATGCCGCGCAGGAAGATATAATAGACGCCTCCGAAATGAGTCTGATAATCGTAGCTGGGCAAACGCCTTTCGAGAAACAAATCCGCTGCGAGCGTGTAGAGATGGTATTGGAGGAAGTAGTTGTGTTCCAACATCGCCCGTTGCATACCTTCCGGCCCGTAGTGTTCGGGCTGACTCCCCAGCCAGTTCGATTTCCAGTCGATTAGGTAATAGCGATCCTTGAATCGGAAGAGCAAATCGATAAAGCCACGCATGAACCCCTCGATTGGATCGAAGCGAAGGCGTCCCATCCGCGTGCGCACGTCACGGGCCAGACTCGTGCATTTATCGATCGTCTTCGCCAGACTCGCGGGCGTTAGATGTGCCAGAGGGTAAGAGAACTCTACCTCCGAGAGCCGCTCATGCTTCGGGATATCGCGCAAGCTCATGCCGGGCTCGAGCTCCACTTCCATCAGTTGCTGAAGGATCTGATTGATGGCCGGACGGTGCAATGTCTGTCGGAACCCATACACGCCCAGCCTGGGTTCGAGCACTTCGGAAAGCCCTTCCAGATTCTCAAAATCCATGTGTTCAAGTACATCGTGAAAAAAGTCTCCGGTGCGGCGGCCACGGTCGAAGGTGAAGATGGATAGGTCGGAGTTGTCCCGGCGAGGTGCAATTGTCACATCTGTTCCGTCCGAAGTAGTCAGGGAGACGTCTTCGAACTCAGTCGTGGCAATATTGAGACCGCTAAAGCTCGCGGTCATTGCGACCTTCGAGATCTTGCCGCTAAAGGGACGGGACTTAAGTGTGATGGTGTTTTGCGCTTCGTCTTTCGTTCGATTCAATTCGCCTCGCTCTGGAGAAGACGCATCGACACAACCATTGGAGGATTGTGCGAATGCAATCACTTGGTTGACGAGTGACCCATCCGCGGACGCGGGGAAGAGCTGAGCGAGAGGTGATTTATCGATCTTTTGGTCGGGTAAGTAGATATGGCAGCGGTTCTTGGCCCTGGTAACCGCGACATAGAGAAGCCGTAGTTCCTCGGCCCTGGCCTCCTCGCTCTGCCAATCGCGGTATTTCTTGGCGCCGCCGCTCTTACCGCGAAGATCAAGGGTAAGGCGCTTCTCCGGATCATCACGATCGTGAAACTGCAGTTCTCTGCGCGCCGGGGATTCAGCTGGCAACCAGAGAAACGGACAGAAGACGATCGGGTATTCGAGTCCTTTGCACTTGTGGATGGTAACGATCTGGACAGCGTCATCGTCACTCTCCAGTCGAAGTTGAAAACGATCCTCTGAAACCCTCTCATTGTCGCGTTGCTCGCGTAACCATGAACAAACCGCGTCGGGCGTCAGGCTTCTGGTGCTCTCCGCTTCGTGGAGAAGCTCCGCGAGTTGCAGGAAGTTTGTTAGGCGCCGTTCGCCCGCCGGCAATTGCACGAGACGCGCTCGTACGCCTTGAGACACCAGCAGATGCCGGAACATCGCAATGAAGCAGCCGTTGATCCACTGTTGCCTCCAGTCCGAGAAGCGGTCGAGCCAGGCCTGTCGTTCCTGGTCGTTGCGATCAAGCGCGAACAGTTTTTGCGCATCGAAGCCGATTAAGGGCGTCGCGAGTGCAGCTTTGAGCCGGGGGTCGCGGCGGGGGTCGATCACTCCTTGCAGGAACTCCTGCAATTCGTGCGCCTCGGGGGAACCAAAAACGTTCTGGTCGCTCTGCACGATACTGCGAATACCTCGCTCCCGAAGAATACGCTGGATCTTGTCAGCCTGACTGTGCTTGCGGACAAGAACGGCCATATCGCCGTAGCGAACAGGACGGTTACCCAGGAGCGCTCCGGCGTCCTGCAGAGCGGCGATATCCGCGCTCACGCACGCGCTAACTAGCTCCGCAAGACTATCCTGGTTTAACCTGGCTTGATTCTCCGGCGAGCTAACCAGCCGGAAGCGCAAGGCTCTGCTAACATCGCCAGCGCTCTTCAGGTAAGCGACAGTCGGTTCCCGCGGCGAGTGGACCGCATGGTATTGGAGCTCAGGGAAAATGAACGGTGCTTCAGCTTGCGTAAATAGGGCGTTGATCCCTGCGAGCAGCCGCTCTTCCGAGCGCCAGTTTGTGACGAGCGTAAATTTTCGGTTCGCCATTTTAGATGCTTCGAAGTAGGTGAATATGTCTGCTCCACGGAATCCATAGATGGCTTGTTTCGGGTCACCGATAACGAAGAGGCGATGATCCTCGGAACGGAAGATGGTTCGAAAGATCTCGTATTGCGCTGGATCCGTGTCCTGAAATTCGTCGATTAAAGCCGTGGAGAATTTCCCACCGATCGCTCGGGCGAGGGCTTTGCCTCCTTTTTGCCTGAGCGCGTCACGCAGGCCGGTGATAAGATCGTCGTAGGTGACGGTGTTAGTTTGCGCTTTCCGCTTCGGGAGCTCAGCCTGGGCGAACTCAAGAAACTCATGCGTGAGCTGGTTGAAGAGCGTTCCCATCGCCCGGCAGAACTCTGTGCTGAGCGCAAAGAACGGATGAACGGGGGTGATGCTCGTTGGCTTTGTTCCCGCGGCAATGGCCTCTGAGCAGATTTCCGCGAGTGCTCCGATACTTTCCGGGTCTGCAAACTCAAACTCCTCGCAGGCCTCAGTCACCTTGGCGACGAGCTCCGTGACTCGCGTCGGACTGAATTTGTCCTTGGCGCGTGAAAGGCCGCTATCTTCACGAAGAAGCGTTTCGACTTCCGCCCGATGGTTCTTCCATTCTTTCTTCACTGCTGCGAACGCCAGCTCGAGATCATGCAAGATTTCCTCGCACGACTTGGCCTCAGCTGGAGGTAAAACGACAAGGTCCGGGTGCCTCCGTGTCCGTTCGAGTAGCTCAACCCAGTTATCCGGGGATTTCTTCCAAGCCATCGCGAGAGTAGGTAGAAGAGGCTTTGCTCGATAGAAACGCAACCGCCAGAAGTCGCGAGCGATCTCTTGGAAAAGCGGCTTCGGATCTGGTACCAGGGCCGTGTCGAAACGCGCGCCACTCTCGAACGCATAGTCGTTCAGCATGCGCTGACAGAAACCGTGAATGGTGAAGATCTGCGCCTCATCGAAACTTTGCAGCGCTAGGTCCAGCTCGCGGATTCCAGCGGGGATATCGCTATTCTTAAGATATGCGGTGATGATAGTATCCTTCGATTCGCCTTGGCGGAGATCCTGCAGTGCGGCTTGCAGACGTCGCCGAACACGGTCGCGTAACTCCTGGGTAGCAGCTTCGGTGAAGGTGACCGCCAGGATGTCGCGAATCTGGAGATGCTTTTCCAGGACAAGCCGCAGAATCAGGCCTGTGATTGAATAGGTCTTACCGGTGCCGGCGCTTGCCTCGATTAAGGTCACGCCCGGCTCGAGCGAAACGGTTGCAATATCGAAGGGAGTCATAGTTCCTCCCGTGTTTCGTGTTCGAGCATCGGTTTGAGAACCACGCGCGCGATTTCGGTAAAACGTTCGTCAAGAGGATCGGAAACGTCGAAGCAGCGTGCGAAAAACACGTTGTCCTTCTCTCCGTCCTGGTGCCAAGGGCCGTTCCATTTCGAATGTGCCTTGGAAAACGGGTCCCCCAATCCCGCTAACTCTGCTTCGACGAAAGCCATGGCGCTGACGGGAAAGAAGGGAATTGGCAGCGTCAATCCTTGCCGGAATAGCCGGCAGAGCGTAACCAGTTCGGCCAGCGCTGAGGGCACATGACTAAAAGTAACGACTGCATCTTTTCCGATCAGCACGGTGCGTGGGTCTTTACCTTCGCCAGCAGCGCTTAAGGCCAAGTGCTCGATCCAGGCGCGGAGATGGTCCTTTGGATTTACTTTCGCCGTGCGAAAGTGGACGCTCCGTCCGCCGTAGAGCGAGTTGATCTTGCCGGTAAGGGCGAATGCTCCCAATTCTAGATCGACACTAACTGGCTCATCTTTTCCACCATCGCCAGTGTAACTCTGGACAATGTGCACCAGCTTTCGGACCGCCGCCCGCATGGAACGAAGCTGGAGCTCGCCGATCAAACCCGGTGGCAAGAGCCCGCGTGCTTCGAAAACTTCTCGAGGTAACGGCTTATCCGCTGCCAGCTCCTGCTCAAGTAACTCCTGATTGATGCGATACTTTTCCAAGTTATCAAGTTGGAAAGGTTCGTTATCACTCAAGCAATCCCCCGTCTTTCTCAGCGTGAGTCCAAGCCGGCTTCTCACGAAATACCTGGAAGGATTTCCCCAGAAGTCGATCAGCTCACGCAATTCCACATTACGATCCTGCTCTTCGATTTGGGGTAGGGGGTCGGTGATAAACGGAGGCATCTCGGGCGTTCGCATCGCGTTTATGCTTCGGCTGGCTTCCGCATTGGCCTCTGAGTAACTAAAGAACCGGCCATCCACGCCAGGAAAGGAAAAGTAACGCGGGCTAAACGCGTGCAGCGGATGCTCGGTGAGCACGAACTCTTTGGCGGATTTCTTCTCGGGGAATACGAATGCTTGGTCCAGGTAATCGAGAAGCTCACTCACGACTACGGAAGGAGGAATCTCTTTGTTGTGAACGGCCGAGCGTCCGACGTAGCTGATCGAGAGTTTCTCCTGCGCGGAAAGGAGCGTTTCAAGAAAAGAGTAGCGATCGTCTTGACGGGCGGAGGGATCGCCGGCGCGCGGCGATCGAGCCATGAGATCGAATTGAGCGGCTTGTGGCCGGCGCGGGAAAACCTGATCGTTAATTCCAAGGAGGCACACGACACGGGCCGGAATGCTGCGGACCGGTTTCAGCGCGCAAAAGGTCACTTCGCCGGTAAAGAAATTGCCGCGCTGCTCCATCGTCGCGAGTTGCTCGGCAAGGTGATGACGCACCACCCGAAAATCGACGTTCGATTCGGCGTCTGTGGCGCCGCCGAGAGTTCGCAACTGGTCGATGCTCATTCGCAAGAAGCGAACATCCCGAAGCTCGTCCTCGCCGGCAGGTTCGAGAAACTGCTCGATTACTTCCTCTAAAGGTTCCACCCAGTTGGCAAGCGGGCGGGCGCGTTCGAGGTTTTCCGTTAATCGAAACAGCGCCTCGGCACCGGAGATGAAGCGTCCCAGAACTTCGGCGCCTTCGCCCTCTACTTCATCGTGCGGCAGAATTCCTTCGAAAAGATCCTTGCCTGTGCCTTCCATGGCATAACCAAGGAGCAAGCGGTTAAGTCCGTGGCGCCAGGTATTGGCGTCCAGGCCTGGCAAACCCATCCGCGTCCGATCGTCACCGTCGATGCCCCACCGGATTGCCGTGTCTTCGATCCAATCGCGGATCAAAGAAAGATCTTCATCGCTGAACTGAAACCGGCGCCTTAAGGAACGCGAGCTAAGCAGAGCAAATATTTGCGATGCGGTATAACGGCTGCCCGGTAACTCCAAAAGCGTGAGGAACGTGTCGATCGGCAAGCTCTCGCTCCGCGGATGACGATCGGCCAGCGAATAGGGGATGCGCATGGAATCCTTTTCAAGATAACCAAAGACGGCCTGGATTAGGGGCGCGTATTTTTCGATCTCCGGCGTCATGACAATAATGTCGCGTGGTTGCAGATTGGGCATTGTCTCAAAACAATCCAGCAACTGATCGTAAAGGACCTCAACCTCCCGCATCGGCGAGTGGCACGCGTGAAGCACGAGCGATCGATCGCCCGGCTCCATAGTCACTCGTGGAGCCGCCTCATAGCTATTATCGGGTTCAGCGCCTCGGTTTTGCCCGCTGAGGATATCGGACTTAAGTGTGCCAAGCAGGGTGACGGGCTTGAACTCCTTAAACTCTTCGCTCCCATTTTCGACAGCAACGCCCAGCCGCTCTTCCATTCCCAGAAGCAAGTCAGTGAGGTCTGCATCAACCTTCCCCCAGGAAGTCACGAGAGGGTTGCCGGTCGCTGGATCAGAAGCGCTGAGGCCGAGACGTGCACGTTGTTTTGCCGTGGGATCATTTCCTCGATATTCCCGCGATGGCCTTAGGAGGAACAAATGCACCTCCCTGATTCGGGCTAGTTGGAAGAGGAGTTCAAGGTAGGCTGGAGGCAGGCTTGCAGGAGCGAAAATCGAGACCCGCTCCGGAAGATCGATCTGGCCAGCGTCTTCGAATCCGCGAGCGCGCAGACGATCGAGTGCTTGATCGAAACCGGGTGCTTCGCCGAGCGCTCGCCATAACGCGGCCTGCCACGCCTCGTCCCCGCTTCGAGCCTTGTTTGACGCCCTCCACCCTGAAACCATCTCTGGCCGGTAAACGCGGTATTGGTCGAAGAGATTGGCCAGCCTGGTGGCGAGATGGAAACGCTTCAAAGAGTCGCCGTCGCGCAAATATTTGGCCACGGGGGCAAACTCCTTCCGTGCGAGACACCGCGGCAGGAGCGAATCGATCTTCCAGGTGAGAAGCTCCGTGGACATCTTCTCTATCCGCGCGTCGACCGGAGAAGCTTGCTTCACGGTCTGAGAGACAAAGTCACCGAGGAACGGGAAAGCGTAATTCGCGCAGATCCCTTGCAGTTGGGCGATCTGGAGTGAGAGCCAGCGCCGACTCGCCAAACTCTGAACCACGACAATCTCAGGAGTGAAAGGTGAACCGAGCGGCGCTGATACGACCTTGGAAAGTCGCTGCGCGAGGAGGTCGAGCTGGTTGCTGGTGTGTAGAATCAGGCCGGGCATTGGAATGGATTAACGGTGAAGTTCGATGAGGGAATCCCGAGAGAATCTAACATAAAGCGCAATTGTGTAGTGGGCACAGCAGCATCCTCTCATAGGGGGTGAGACAACGGCTGTCCAACGCATCAACATTCTGCTGGCTCGAGCCGTTCACGGTTCTGCTGGCAATCACCCAGCGGATTGCGCAAATTGAGCGGAGCATGAGGAGCTGGATTTTGTTGCCGGTGCTGATCCTGGCTGCTGCGCGCGCCATGGCGGCTGGAGTCAGCCCCGCGACAGTGCGGGTTGCGGCAGCTTATTCGGCCAGTCAGGGTGGAAAGTCGTTCATCGCCATCCAACACGGACAAACGCTCTTCGAACAAAACGCCGGGGAGCCGCGAAAGATTTATAGCGGCACGAAAGCCTTTTGGGGTTTGGCCGCGCTCGCGGCTGTGGAGGACGGTCTATTGAATCTCGATGAGTCCGTGGCAGCCACCATCCCCGCGTGGCGCAACGATCCGCGCAAGGCGCGGGTGACGATCCGGCAATTACTCGATTTCTCGTGCGGGCTCGATCCGGTTTTTTATTTGCACAATAACAATCCGGGTGATCGCGACCGGATCGCGATCGGATCACCGATCGTCGCTAATCCAGGGTCGGCTTTTATTTACGGGCCGAGCGCGCTCCAGGTTTTTCATTATGTGTTGAAGCAGAAGCTGCGCGGGGAATCGCCGACGCATTATCTCGAGCGCCGCGTTCTACATCGCCTTGGACTCGGATCGCAGCGTTACCTTGCGGATAGCGCAGGCAATCCGCTGCTCGCCGCCGGCTGGTATCTGACCGCGCGGGAGTGGGCGAGATTGGGACAACTGGTGCTGGCAGGCGGTGCGCCTGTGGTCACCTCCGGCTCGCTCGCCCAGTGTTGGCGCGGATCGTTAGCTAACAGGGCTTTCTCCCTCGGGTGGTGGAACAACCGGTCTGCGCCGGGTGGGCGCGAGTTCGATTTCGAGGACATGCTCGTTCCGAAATGGCCGCGGCAAAACTGGAGTGGCGCGGTCCTTTGCCGCGCCGCACCGAGCGATCTTGTCGCCTGCGTCGGCTCGGGGTATCAGCGCCTTTATGTGATCCCGTCGATGGGCCTCGTCGTGGTCCGTCAGAGTTCGGGCGGCCGGTTTTCGGACGCGCGTTTTTTGCGGCTGCTGCTCGGGAAGTGACTGCGTGAACCAAATTGTAGGGCGGCTGTGTCAGCCGCCACCGAATGGGATGGCGTTTCACAGAAACGCCCTACAATCAATTACTACTTCGGCGTAGCGACAATGAGTGATGAGCGGCTGGGCTGCCACTGATAGCCGAAGCTGAATTCCAAAGGCGCCGGTTTACTCGCTGCGTTCTCCTTTGCCAGGTCCGGCTGCGGATGTTGTTTGAAGCGATTGATCGGCCCGACAAAGCGTCCGCAGTGCTGGATGTTCCATTTGTCCTTGGGGAAAAAGCGATAAGGGATTCCAGAATCGTCCTGGAGAATTATCCTGCTGTGGGCGAGGAGAAAGTCGCGCACGTGCGAGAAATTGTCTGAGTGCATGAGGTAGGATGCAGCTTTGAGCAAAGTCACGCCCCGGCCTTGCTGCTCGCAAAATTTGCCGAAACCCGGATTGGCTTTGATGGCCCAATCCGCGAGGTCGCTCGTGAAGTAGTAGAGTGTTTGCTCACGGCCACTCGGGCCGAAAAAGACGATCTTCACGCCGGGTGTCGTGCCCTTGCCCTCGGGGACAAAATTGCCGTCGCGATCGAGCGCGACCGGCGTGACGGAATCGATGGTGCAGCCGGCGCGCGCGAGGAAAACGTAGAGGACCGGAAGGGTGCCATTGAGTTGTGTTTGCTTCAGATCGACCTTCATGTTTTTCGTGATAAAGAAACTCCAGCTCAGCACCGAATCGAGCGACTTGCGCAGGTTGGCCAGCGCGGAGGCCAGGACAGCGCGTGGGATTTTATCGATGTCGGGCACTGGGCCAACCGGCTCGATGCCGCAGAGAATGTAGGTGCTCGCGTTGGGGAAGAAGGCGTTGGCGTAGAGAAAATCCGGGCCGCTGAACATGTAAAACATCGGCCCGCTATCTTCGTACGATGAGCCCAGTGACTGCGGAGCCCAGGCGCGGATCTTTGAGAGCTGCTGCTTTTCCAAACGCTCCCATGCGCGGTCGAGATCGGTCGCGTGCGCGGCCCACCCGGAATCGGTGCTGTGGCTTTCGAGCGGGGTGCCTCTCACGGGCAGCCCGGCCAGAAACTTCGCGGTCGCATCAGCGGTTGGATCCGATGCCAGCACCTGCGTGCACAGGACGAGCGAGAGGGGGAGCAGAAGCCGTTTCAAAAAAGGAATTCTGACGTGGGAGATTCGCGGGACCATCTCATTTGCGCGTGGCCATCATGAGGAGGCCGCGCTCAATCTGCCAGTGGTAGCCGAAAGCGAATCCAAGTTCGGAAGGCGGCGGGTCCTTTGCATAAATCGCGGCGAGGTCGGGTTGGCGATATTTCCCGAACATCTCCGCGTGCGGCACATATCGTCCATAGCAATCGACTTTCCAGTTTTTTGGGAAAGAACGAAGCGGGATGCCGGAGTCGTCCTGAATGATGACGCGGCTGCGATCGAGAAGAAAATTGCGCACGCCGGCGAAGCCCTCGCCGTGCATGAGATACGAAGCGGCCTTGAGCAGACTCAGACCCGGCCCTTGCGCGGCGCACCAGCCAAGGAAGGCGCTCTTGCCCCCGGAGAGATCGGTCTTGAAGTAATACAGGGTTTGCTTGCGGCCTCCGTTGGCGAAAGTGATCTTCACTCCCTCCGCGGGACTCTTGATGAAGGTCGTGTCCAGCACAGTGCAGCCGCGCCGCGCGAGAAAGACGTAAAGGATCGGGAGTGTGCCGCCGAGATTGCTGCGACCCAAATCTGTGCGCATGTCTTTGGTGATGAAATAGTGGGTCTGCAAGATGGTGTGCATTGATGCGCGCAGGGCGGAGAGATCGCCGGCCAGCTTCTCCGGGGGGACTTGGGAAAGATCCGGGACCTGACCAACCGGTTCCAATCCAGCGAGAATGTATGTTTTTGCGTTGGGAAAAAAGGCGTGCGCGTAGAGAAAATCGGGACCGCTAAACATGTAATAGGCCGTGTCCGTGCTGTTGTAATACTCGTTGGCGTTGGCGCCCATCCATGCGCGGATCCGGCTGAGCTGAAAGTATTCCTTTTTCCTCCACGCCTCGTCCATCGAGGCGGCGTGTTGTTGCCAGACCTCGCTTTGCGTGAGCGGCTCCAGCGCGCCTTTGACTGGCAGACCGGCGAGGAAGCGCGCCGTATCGTCGAGGGTAGGGCCTTGTTGCGCAAGAGCAGACGCGGCCAGGAGCATCGACAGAATAAGGGCGTAGCGTTTCATGACGGCAATCAGACGGATGTAGGAGCCCTTTTTGCAGAGAGAAAATAAACGACCAAACCGAGCGCCATGGTTGCGAGACCCCAAAGTGATGGTGTGCGGGTGGAGGCTTCGGTCAGCATGTGCACCAGCATCCAGACGCTGACCGCCAGAAAAATCGCCGGTGTGACAGGGTATCCCCAGGCGTGGTACGGGCGCGGTAGATTCGGTCGCCGCCAGCGCAGGACGAAGACGCCAAGCACAGTGAGAGTCGAACAGAGTGTGAGGCTGAATTGGATGTAATTGACCGTGGTCTGGAAGGTCGCCGTGAGCAGCAGCAAAACCACGATCGCGAACTGCGCGAGAATCGCGCTCGCCGGAATTCCCCGCGCGTTGCGGCGAGCTAGGGGCGCGAGAATGCCGAGGTCTTCGCCCATTGCCGCTGTGATGCGCGGACCGATCCACATCATCGCGCTGACCGTCGAGATTAATCCCAGGCAAATAAAGGAAGCCATCACCTTCGCTCCCGCGGCGCCGAAGATGTGTGCGCCGGCGATGACCGCGACTTGTTGTTTACCCATCATCTCGGCCGCAGGTGTCGTGCGGAGAAAGACGGCGTTCGTCGCGAGGTAAAGGGCCATGACCAACACCGTTCCCAAGCCGACCGAAAGCGGAATGGTGCGAGACGGATTGCGCACTTCGCCCACGATGTAGGTTGAGGCGTTCCAACCCGAGTAGGCATACATGACCCAATAAAGGCTGGTCGCAAAGGGCGCGCTAAGAATCAAGGCGCCGTCGGTTTTGACAGGTAGAAACGAGATTGGCTGCGTCGCCTTCACCCAAAAACCCGCGCCGATGATCACGAGGACGAGCGCGACCTTGAGAATGGTGGACCCATTTTGAAATGCGCTGCCCAGCTGCAAGTCGCGCAAGAGGACGAGCGTGCAGATCGTTACGACCGCCAGCGACAGGATCAGCGGGTTAACCCCCGGCACAACCTCGGAGAAGTAGGTGCCGAAAGCCATGGCCGCAATCGCGACCGGCGCGGCGAACCCCACCGTCGCCGAAACCCAGCCTGCGAGAAAACCGACCGATGGATGGTAGATCTCCCGGAGAAAATTGTATTCGCCGCCCGAGCGCGGCAGCGCGGCTCCGAGCTCCGCATAAGAGAGCGCGCCGCAGAGAGCACACACACCGCCCACCGCCCAGACCGCCATGATGGCGAACCCCGTCGGCAGATCACCGACCTGAAACCCGAGACTCGTGAAAATGCCGGTGCCGATCATGTTGGCAACGACGATGCACGTCGCCGTCAGCGGCGATATCGTTTTTGCGCTCTGGAGTATGGAATCGGAACTCACCGGCGACGATGTAGAGGCTATGAGCAACTGAGTCAACATCGTCCGGGGATCCCCCGTCGATCGCTTTTGATTTGCGGTGGCAGATTCCTTCGGTGCATTTAGTCATGGACATGGCTTTGATCGGATGAAATAACGACGCCGTCCAAATTGTTGTCGCGAGCGAGGTCGCAGGATTCCCCCATGAACAAAGCCGAGAAGATTTTCGCGAAGCTTACTAGCAGACAGCGCGATGCACATTTCTCATTCGAGGAATTGAGCCTCTTGTTGACGAATCTCGGTTACACCATGCGCAAGGCCAAAGGCAGTCACATCATCTTTCAGCGCGAATCAAGCTTCTTGAATTTGCAGCGGGTGGGCGGTGGAAGAGCAAAGGCCTACCAGGTACGGCAAGTGCGGCAAGAGTTGCAAAATATGAATCTGAAACCATGATGAAGACAATTGTGCAGCCCGACCCTCGCGATTACGAAATCCGCATTTGGTACTCTGCGGAGCAAGGTGACGAATGTTTCGTCGCTCAGGTGGTCGAATGGGCCAGCATTATGGCGCATGGCGCTACCCGCGAAGAAGCCGCACGGGAGATTCAGCTTGCGCTCGAAGGCGCTCTGGAAACCGCAACCGAACGCGGGATCAAGCCGCCCGTGCCAGCACTGGCGCACGCTTCCTGATCAACGATTTCCCGCGTCAATCGACGGGCCTTACGACGAAGGATTCAGCAGACCCGCGGCCAAGCTCTGCGTGCGGCGCCATGATCGACAAGACCATGGAACCGGACAGCGCACCACGGCCGCAAAACGCAGCCGCCAGAGATAATGCGGTCATGCTCGGCGCGCTCCCGAGCCTCTGGTGGACGAGGTCTCTCGCCCTGCAGCACACAAACCGCATTGCGTTGTTAGTCCAGCGGGCTCTTCACGCCGAGGCCCGGCTTGTTCAGAACGTGGGTGTAAATCATCGTCGTGGAAACATCCTTGTGGCCTAACAATTCCTGGACGGTTCGGATATCGTAGCCATTCTCCCGCGTAAAAAGCTCGCAGCGTTTTACGCTGCTACGCTCACGCGGTTCGTAGCGGGTGCGTCGCCAAATAATGCTTCATCTGCCGCTTGAGGAAACTCCTCCCGCTCCCGCTCTTCAGGAATTTCTCGCGCCCGAGTGCGTCCGCTTGGTTCAAGTACGCTTCGTAGTAAATAAGTTTCCACGGCCCGCGATATGAGGTCGCAAGGGCAGCCCCGCGCTTATGTTGCACGATTCGTCGCCGTAAGTCCGACGAGTACCCTATGTAAAGTCCCGAGTCAGTCTCCGATCTCAGCACGTACACATAAAACACGGGCCGTTCCTAGCACTCCATGGCACGTGAGCGAAGCTTTTACGTGCCATAAGGCGCAAGCCGCTGCCGTAAAGAAGCCCAGCCATGAGCCGATGCGTTCCGTGTAATTGAGCAAACAATTTGTGGACTTCATCGCGGGTCAAAACGACCGGCACTCGCACTGGGCTCTTGGCCCGTTCCACGTTCTCCAGCCAGCCGATTTCCTGCCGCAGCACTTCTTTGTAGAGGAACAGAATTGCGCTCAACGCCTGGTTCTGGGTCGA
>DASVJK010000009.1:0-34322 GCA_036385955.1 Chthoniobacterales bacterium
CGGCGCGGTCGACTTCTTCTTGGTGGTCTTCGCCGTTTCCGAACTGGTCGTGCTGGTCGTCGTCATCGATTCCTTCTTGTTGGCGCATGACGACATTAAGAAGCCAACGGCGACTAGGGCTGTAATTGAGCAAATAAGGGATTGTTTCATAGGTTGTGGTTAACGAGCGCCCAGAATGTCCAGCCGGTCGGGCGAGTGCAAGCATTAATTAAGGCGACTCAGCGGGGACGACCCGCGCCCCGGCCCAGATTTCCATCGAACCCACTTGACAATTTACGTGTTGCGCATATCCACGTGTCGAGACCTAAGGAGTGTTCAGCCCTTCGCCAGGTCCTCCGAGGTAAGCACGAGCCGCTCGACCCGCTCTCCGCTCGCTATCCCTTCGACGATCTCAGGCACATCCGCCACCGTGACCCGGCCGTAAAAAAAGTGATCGGGCTCGACCAAGACGCAAACGCCGCTCGAGCATTGGTCAAGGCAGCTCGACGTGCAAACGCGTGCCTCGACCCTGGCGAGTCCGCGCGCGTTGAGCTGTTCTTTCAGCGCCCGGTGGACGTCTTCCGAGCCTCGAGACGTGCATGATCCCTTAGCGTGATCCTCGGGGCGGCGGTTGATGCAGACGAAGAGATATCGCTCCCGTTGCGGCATGCGCGCAGGTTGGCAGCCGATGCTCCCGCGGTCAACGGTGACCTCCTGATCCGTGCGCTCCTGCGGAACCTAACGAGAGAGAGCCAGATGAGGACGCTTTCGCGAAATGCTCCGCCAATCCGAGTTACACCTCTACCCGGTCTGACGTCGCGGATAGCGATGCGATATTCCTGAATCTAAATTGGTCGCCTTCCGCATCTCAAGGGAAAGGCACAAAATGATTCAGGATTTTCGATTCGCTTTTCGGCAGCTGGTCAAGACTCCGGGGTTCACCGTCATCGCCGTCCTCACACTCGCGCTCGCGATCGGAGTCAACTCCGCGGTCTTCGCTCTCATTAACGGCATTGTTCTTCGGCCGATGGTGCGGGTTCGTCCCGCGGAAGTCGTGAATGTTTTCTCGACGCGGCAGAATGCGAACCATGACTACCGGCAATTTTCGCATGCGGAATATCAGGCGCTGCGCGCGAGCGCAGATGTCTTTGCCGACGCGGCTGCCGTCAATTTCGCCCTGGCCGGCATCGGCCGTGATGAAGGGATGCGGCGCAGCTTCGCGTTTCTCACTTCCGAAAACTTTTTTTCCATCATGGGAGTCGAGCCTGCGCGCGGCCGGTTCTACAACGCCGAGGAATGCCGGCCGAACGTGAACATTCCCGTCGTCGTGGTGAGCCATGGCTTCTGGAAACGAATGGGCGGGCGGCCTGATTTTGTCGGCAGCACCCTCTACGTGAACGGGCAGGCGTTCACCGTGATCGGGATCAGCCCGGAAAGTTTCAGCGGCATCAGCGCGCTCATCGCACCCGACATCTGGTTGCCGCTCGGCATTTACTCGCAACTGAAATCGGCCTTCAGCGACTCAACTGACCTTCAGGATCTGGCGCAGCCGAAAAATTACACACTGAATGTGGTCGCGCGTTTGCAGCCTGGCCTAACGATTGACTCCGCGAAACCGCGGCTGCCGGTGCTCGCGCAACGTCTCACCGCTCTGCAACCGGCCGATGCGAGCGGCGGCGCGCGAGAACTTCAAATACAAACGCCCTCGCGTTTCAGCATCAGCACGACGCCTTCTGATGACGGACCCGTGACCGTGATCGGCGCCCTTCTCACGGGCATGGCTGCAGCCGTGTTGCTCATCGCGAGCTTGAACCTGGCGAACATGCTGCTGGCCCGCGGCACCGCGCGCGCCAAGGAAATCGCCGTGCGTCTTGCCCTCGGCGCGAGCCGTTGGCGCATCATCCGGCAGCTCCTGTGCGAAGGTCTCCTCCTCGCAATCGCAGGGGGCGCGCTCGGCCTTCTCTTGAGTCTGTGGAGCAACGGTCTGCTTCTCCATTCACTTAGCACACTCTTCACCTCGATGAATTTCTCGATCGTGTTGAATATGAAACCTGACGCAGCCGTCCTGGCCGTGACGTTTCTCTTCTGCCTCTTTGCCACGATGCTTTTCAGTCTTGGGCCCGCGCTCAAGGCGTCGAACGCGGATCTCGTCAACGATCTGAAACAACAGGCGGGTGAGCCGGCGCACATCGGGAGGTTCAATCGCTTTTTTGCGCCGCGTCATCTTCTGGTGATGGCGCAGATTTCCCTCTCGCTCATGCTTCTTTTCAGCGCGGGACTCTTCTTCCGGGGTGCGCTCGCGGCGGGCGGCGTGGCGCTGGGGTTCGAACCGGCCGGCGGGATTGTCACCGAGATGGATTTCTCTCTCGGGAAAACCGACGACGCCCAGGGGCAGCGTCTAATCTTTGCCGCCATCGAACGTGTTCGCGCCTTGCCAGGAGTGCGTGCGTCAGGCCTCGGCACGATGGTCCCCTACGGCAACTTCACGAATAGCCGCCGCATTATGCCGGCAAATCAAGCGCCGATCACGAACGCCGATCCGAATGCACCGGACCCAGGAGCAGGCGGTCTCTTCACGGCGGTGACGCCCGGTTATTTCGATTCAATCGGTGTCCACATTCTGCGGGGACGCGATTTCACGATGACCGAGGCGGAGAACAAGGACTCACCCCGCGTCGCGATCATCGACGAAAAGATGGCGGCAAAATTATTTCCGAATGGCGACGCGCTCGGTCAACGCATCCGTTACACGCAACAGCCCAGCGATGGTTCGCCCGCCGAGATGGAAGTGATCGGCATTGTAAACTGGCATCGGCATGAGGTGCAGAATGATGGTCCGCAGCGCCGCCTTTTTGTGCCGCTCGCGCATGCTTACAACGGCAATGTCTATCTGCATGTGCGTTGCTCTTCCACGGATCGGCGCGCAGTGGCCGCGATGATTCCCACTGTGCGCCAGGCTCTGCGGAGCGTCGATCCCGACCTGCCTATCCTGAAGATGACGCCATTCACCGACCTCCTTGAACGAAATGTTGGACTCTGGATCGTGCGGCTCGGCGCGGTTCTGTTCGGCATCTTCGGTGTAATCGCGTTGCTCCTCGCGGTCGTCGGAGTTTACGGAGTGAAATCATACGCCGTCGCGCGGCGGACGCGCGAGATCGGGATTCGCATGGCACTCGGCGCACATCCACGCGACGTCTTCTCGCTCATCATGAAACAAGGCGCGCTGCAAACCGGTTTCGCTCTCGGCATTGGTTTACTCCTCGCGCTTGCCGCGGGCCGCCTGCTCACGCAAATTCTCTACGAAGTCAGTCCCGCCGATCCTGCCGCGCTGCTTGCTTCCAGCGTCATGCTCTCAGCCGCCGCGTTGCTGGCCTGCTATCTCCCAGCCCGCCGCGCGACCAGGGTTAGCCCGATGGCTGCACTGCGGACGGAGTGAGCGCGAGCAGAGGATGGGGATACAGCCAGGGGAATGACGCGCTATAACGCGCCCTCCTGCAGACGCCATTATCCAGCAGTCGGGCCGCAGATTGCAGCGAGCTCGGTTTTGAGTTTTTCCTGGCGCTCCTTCAAGGTTTGAAGGCGGAGCTGCCAGCGGTGAAGTTGGATGCTGAGCTGGTTGATGTAACCGGTAATTTCAATGCGCTGCGATTCGTTCTCCTTTAGTTGATGCTGGAGATCGGAAATTTTGAGGGCGTTTCCGGCAGCAGCTTCGAGGACGGGATTCGGAACGGTCGTCGGTTTGCCGCATTTTTGGCAATCCAACGTCATACCAGCAGCGGCGGAGTCGACGACGAATGAGGCCGAGCAATGCGTGCAGTCGAAAATGATGTCGCTGCTCGATTTTGGGGCTGAAAGTGCCGAGCCGCCTGTTTGTTGCATCGAACAATAAGTTAAGCAGGAGACATACCGGAATGACGGAGAATCTTTGGTGAAATCGCGACGACGCTGGGTCGGACATGATGGGAAGAAGAATCGATCGGCGCGCTTGCTCGCTCTCCGGGTTCAACGTGTGACACTGGGACACATGACCCTTACTAAACTGGGCTATGTTGTCGCTATTTGCCCAGCGCAAGAAATACAAGTATTTCCGCAAGACACTATATGACAGCAACTTACATAGATATCCCCCTCGCGGAATATGGATTGCTCGGTAGAGCGTGAACGATTCCGTTCATGAAAGGATTTATCTTATGGCTAAAGTCTTAGGTATCGATTTGGGTACCACCAACTCCTGCATGTCCGTGATGGAGGGCGGCGACCCGGTAGTCTTGGAAAATAGCGAGGGCGCGCGCACGACGCCTTCAATCGTCGCTTTTGCGAAAAATGGCGAGCGACTGGTCGGTCAGGCCGCGAAACGTCAGGCGGTCACGAACCCAGCTAATACAGTTTTCTCAATCAAGCGGTTCATGGGCCGCAAGTTCGACGAAGTCCATGAGGAAGAGCACCGCGTGCCCTACAAAATTGTAAAGGCCGCGAACGGCGACGCGCATGTGCAAGTGGAGGTGAACGGGGAGAAGAAGACGTTCTCACCACCGGAGGTCTCCGCGATGATTCTTGCGAAACTGAAGTCCGATGCGGAAGCGAAGCTCGGCGAAAAGATCACGCAAGCCGTTATTACGGTACCGGCTTACTTCAACGACTCGCAGCGAAACGCGACGAAAGACGCGGGCAAGATCGCGGGTCTCGAAGTTCTTCGCATTATCAACGAACCGACAGCGGCCTCGCTGGCTTACGGTCTTGATAAGAAGAAGGATGAGAAGATTGCCGTCTATGACCTGGGCGGCGGCACCTTTGATATTTCCGTGCTCGAAATCGGCGACGGCGTCTTCGAAGTGAAGGCGACGAATGGCGACACCCACCTCGGCGGTGACGACTGGGATAACGTCCTGGTCGATTGGATCGTTGGCGAATTTAAGAAGGATAGCGGCATTGACCTTTCGAAGCAGCCGGACGCGCTCCAGCGCATCAAGGAAGAAGCGGAGAAGGCGAAGATCGCCCTTTCTTCCGTGCAGGAATACGAGATCAACCTACCCTTCGTTACAGCCGACGCGAGTGGACCGAAACACATCCAAAAGAAGTTAACTCGCTCGAAGCTCGAGCAGCTGACCGATTCGCTTTTTCAACGCACGATCAAACCGGTTAAGGATTGCCTGGCTGATGCGAAGCTCTCCGAGAAGGACATTAACGAGCTGGTGCTCGTCGGAGGTATGACGCGTATGCCCAAGGTCATCGAGACCGCGCGCCAGTTAATCGGCAAGGAACCGCACAAAGGAGTAAATCCCGACGAAGTCGTAGCGATTGGCGCGGCCATCCAGGGTGGCGTGCTCAAGGGTGATGTTAAAGATGTGCTCCTGCTCGACGTAACTCCGCTCACGCTGGCGATTGAAACCGCTGGCGGCGTAGCGACGCCGATGATTCCGCGCAACACTACGATTCCAACCCGCAAGTCGCAGATCTTTTCGACCTATAGCGACAACCAGCCGGGCGTGGAGATCAAGGTGTTGCAAGGTGAGCGTCCGCTCTCGCGCGACAACAAGAACCTCGGCACCTTCCACCTTGACGGCATCCCGCCAGCCCCGCGTGGCACGCCGCAGATCGAAGTCACCTTTGATATCGACGCGAACGGTATCCTGCACGTCTCCGCGAAAGACCTCGGCACCGGCAAGGAGCAGAAAATCTCCATCACCGGCAGCTCAGGCTTGAGCAAGGAAGAAATCGAAAAGATGCAACGCGATGCGGAAACCCACGCCGAAGAAGACAAGAAGGCTAAGGAAGCGATCGAGATCAAGAACAACGCCGACACGCTCGCATACCAGTCCGAGAAGCAATTGAAGGATCTTGGCGACAAAGTTCCGGAAGAAAAACGGAAGCAGGTCGAAGAAGCAATCAAGGCCGTCCGCGAAGCGATCGAGAAAAACGATACCGACGCGATGAAGCGGACCTACGACGACCTGCAAAACAAATTCCAGGAAGTCAGCGCCGATCTTTACAAGCAAGCGGCCGCGAGTGCCGGACCTACACCAGGTTCTGATGCGGGCGGTGGTCCCGGCCCTCAAGCTCGTCCGCAGGACGAAGGTCCGCGGAAAGACCAGGGTGATGTTGTCGACGCAGAGTTCGAAGTCGTCGATGATGACAAGAAGAAGTAGATCACGAAAGCGGTAGCTCAAACAATATGAAAATCGAACCTGGTGCTCCAGCATTTCCGAAGAAGGGGGACGACCCGAATCTTTTGGGTCTCACCAAACGCGAATACTTCGCGATACGGATGGCCGAGGGGCTGCTTAGCGCGGGTGACAAAGGAACCAACTCGGTCGCGGGTCGAGCCGTGCGGTACGCCGACGAGCTAATCGAAGTTTTGCAGCAGCGTCAGCAGCCGGTGGCAACCGGCGATCAATTATAACAATTTGCCGACAGCGGTCAGGAAGAACCTAACGACTGCCGGCATTAACCAACAAAGTAGAAAGAGTAATTACACATGGCAATTAACGTAAGACCTCTCGGAGATCGCGTGCTCGTGCAGCCGATCGAAGAGAAAGAAACCAAAAAGGGCGGCATCATCATTCCCGATACCGCGAAAGAAAAGCCGCAGGAGGGCAAGGTCGTCGCTCTCGGCACCGGCAAAGTGAATGAAGAGGGCAAGAAGGTCGAGTTCACAGTCAAAAAAGGCGACAAGGTGCTCATCTCAAAATACGGCGGCACCGAAATCAAAGTGGACGGCGAGTCCTATTTGATCATGCGCGAGGACGACATCCTCGGGATCATTGGTTAACCAACCTCTCTCAACACTCAACTAGAAACTAGCAACTAACTTATGGCAGCTAAACAATTACAATTCGATGAAAATGCGCGGCATGCGCTTCTTCGCGGCATCGAGAAACTCTCTCGCGCCGTGAAAGCGACGCTCGGACCGAGCGGCCGCAACGTCATCCTCGACAAGAAATTCGGAAGCCCGACGATCACCAAGGATGGTGTGACCGTGGCCAAGGAGATCGAGCTCGAAGATCCTTATGAAAACATGGGCGCCCAGCTCGTGCGCGAAGTCGCCTCCAAGACTTCCGACATCGCTGGTGACGGCACCACGACGGCCACCGTGCTCGCTGAGTCCATCTATAAAGAAGGTCTCCGCAACGTCACGGCCGGCGCGAACCCGACCTCGCTCCAGCGCGGCATCAACAAGGCTGTCGAAGCCGTTGTCGCCGAGCTCGCAAAGATCTCGAAGAAGGTCAGCGACCGCACGGAAATCGCGCAGGTCGCGACTGTCTCTGCTAACTGGGACCGCACGATCGGCGAAATCATTGCCGACGCGATGGACAAGGTGGGCAAGGACGGAACGATCACGGTGGAAGAAGCCAAGTCGATCGAAACCAGCCTCGACGTGGTCGAAGGCATGCAGTTCGACAAGGGTTACCTCTCCCCTTACTTCGTCACGAACGCGGAAGCGATGGAAGTGGTGCTCGACAATCCATACATCCTCATTCACGAGAAGAAAATCTCGAGCTTGAAGGACATGCTGCCGTTGCTTGAGAAAGTCGCGAAAGCCGGACGTCCGTTGCTCATCATCGCGGAAGACGTGGAAGGCGAAGCGCTCGCGACCCTGGTCGTGAACAAGCTCCGCGGCACGCTGCAAGTGGCAGCCGTAAAGGCTCCGGGATTCGGCGATCGTCGCAAGGCGATGCTCGAAGATCTCGCGGTGCTCACAGGCGGCCAGTGCATCACTGAAGACCTCGGCATCAAACTCGAGAACGTAAAGCTCGAGGAATTAGGGCGTGCAAAACGCGTCACGATTGACAAGGAGAACACCACGGTGGTGGAAGGCGCAGGCAAGCAGTCCGACATTCAAGGACGCGTTGGCCAGATTCGTCGCCAGATCGAAGAGACGACCTCCGATTACGATCGCGAGAAGCTCCAGGAACGCCTCGCGAAACTCGCGGGTGGCGTGGCTGTGATCAACGTCGGCGCTGCGACCGAAACCGAAATGAAGGAAAAGAAAGCTCGTGTCGAAGATGCGTTGCATGCGACTCGCGCAGCCGTGGAAGAAGGCATCGTGCCTGGCGGCGGCGTCGCGTTCATTCGCGCGCAGAAAGCGCTCGATAAGCTCGACCTCGAAGGCGACGAAAAAGTTGGTGCGGCCATCATTCGCCGCGCGATCGAAGAGCCGATGCGTCAGCTCGCGAACAACGCGGGCCAGGAAGGCGCGCTCATCGTGCAGGAAGTCAAGAAGCGCAAAGGCAACGAAGGCTATAACGTCGCTACGGGCGAATACGAAGACTTGGTGAAAGCCGGCGTCGTCGATCCGACCAAGGTGACTCGCAGCGCGTTGCAGAACGCGGCTTCGATCTCCGGCCTCTTGCTCACCACCGAGGCAATCATCACCGATCTTCCCGAAAAGGAAAAGGGCGGTGGAATGCCCCCGGGCATGGGCGGTGGAATGGGCGGCGGCATGGGCGGCATGGACTACTAAACGAATCCATTCGGGGCTAGGCCGGCCAGCTTAGCTACAACATTAACAACAGCCGGGCTCGGAAGGGCCCGGCTGTTTTGCTACCCGGGTACCGGTGGATCTAACAACAAATCGTTCGAATGTGAATCTTGTTCTTGGCCGGCCCGAACGCCGAAATCACACGGTTACCGATTTTCGAGGAAAACAGGCCAAGATTTCGGCGGTCACAGACCGCCGCTACAATTGCGCAAAATTTTACTTCTGTTTTTCTTCCCAGTTTGAGATACCCTCCGGTCTTCCATGAATGACCAAATCTCAGCGTTGATGGCCGACGTAAAGGCCAAGAACCCGTCGGAACCCGAGTTCCACCAAGCCGTCCAGGAAGTCGTCGAGTCGCTCTCGCTCGTTCTGGACCAGCACCCGGAGTACCGAAAAGCGAAGATTATCGAGCGGATCATTGAGCCGGAGCGCGTCATCATGTTTCGCGTCTCCTGGCAGGACGATCAGGGCGAGCTCCACGTGAACCGCGGCTTCCGCATTCAGATGAACAGCGCGATCGGCCCGTACAAAGGCGGTCTGCGATTCCATCCCTCGGTCAACCTGGGCATTCTGAAGTTCCTCGCCTTCGAGCAGGTTTTTAAGAACGCGCTTACCACGCTGCCGATGGGCGGCGGCAAAGGCGGGGCCGACTTCGATCCGAAAGGGAAAAGCGACAGCGAAGTGATGCGTTTCTGCCAGGCGTTCATGGCTGAACTATACCGACACATCGGACCCTATCGGGATGTCCCCGCGGGTGACATTGGTGTCGGCGGTCGCGAAATCGGGTTCCTCTTCGGGATGGACAAGAAGCTCAGAAACGAATTCACGGGCGTTCTCACCGGGAAAGCCCTCGAGTGGGGCGGCTCGCTCATCCGGCCGCAGGCGACCGGGTACGGCGCGGTTTACTTTGCGGCTGAGATGTTAAAGACCCGTCATGAAGGGCTCGAAGGGATGAGCTGCCTTATCTCGGGAAGCGGCAATGTCGCGCAATACACCATAGAGAAGCTCATTAACATGGGCGCGCGCCCAGTCACTCTTTCTGATTCGGGCGGCTACATTTATGACGAGGCGGGAATCAACGAGGAAAAGCTCAGCTTCATCATGGATCTGAAAAACGTTCGGCGCGGCCGGATCGCCGAGTACGCGGACAAGTTCAAGGGCGCGACTTACACGCCGTTCGATCCAAAGCTCGGTTACAACCCACTCTGGGACCACAAGGCGCAATGCGCGTTCCCGAGCGCGACCCAGAACGAGATCAACGCAAAGGACGCAGCTAACCTTCTGCGGAATGGGGTCTATGTCGTCTCAGAAGGCGCGAACATGCCGACCACCATCGAAGGCGTTAACCTGTTCCTCGACGCGAAGATTCTCTACGGTCCGGGCAAGGCCGCGAACGCGGGCGGCGTCGCCACTTCCGGGCTGGAGATGGCGCAAAACAGCATGCGCTTGTCATGGACGCGCGACGAAGTCGATAGCCGCCTTCTCATGATCATGCAAGCCATCCACAAAGTGTGCTTCCAAACCGCCGAGAAGTACGGCACCCCCGGCAACTACGTTAACGGCGCGAACATCGCCGGCTTCCTGAAGGTCGCGAACGCGATGATGGACCAGGGGCTGGTGTAGTTGAAGAAATAACTGTAGCGGCAGTCTATGACCGCCGATTGTAACGGTTCGGACGGTCATAGACCGCCGCTGCAGGTTTATCCCTGGCGCTGAGTGGAACTAAAGCGTAATGCCTCGTGCAAGCGCCTGGGTAATTGGGGCAGGTTTCGCCGTTCGATCAGGAAGGTTATGACGCCGGCCAGCTCTTTGAAGATGTAGTTCTTGTTCACGGCGCCCTGCAGATACTGTTCGCCGCTGCTTCCGCCGGTGCCGATCCTTGTTCCGATCATTCTCCGGACCATTTGGAGATGGCGGTAGCGAAAGTTTCCCAGCTGTTCGTCGATCTCGACCAGGGTGTTGAGGAGGGCGAACGGGAGGTGGAAAAGAGGTTCGTCGCGGTAGAGCATGATGAAGAGAGCGGCTCGGAGTGACGCCGGAGAAAAGCCGCCAGCCCCAGTCTTGAAAAACATCTCATCGAACTTGCCCAAAAGGTCTTCTTTCTCATCACGCTCGGAAAGACTCGCTTCGTAGAGCTTCCCATATTGACTCCAGAACTTGAGCTCCTTGGTGTTCCTCTTTCCGTCAACTTGCTGTTCACCCCAGTCGTCCCAGAATGATTCCTCGAAGAAGGGCATCCTGGCCAGCCACCGCTCGACTAGTTGTAACAGGGTGGTTGCTTTTTCGGCTTCGACGATAACGCTGTAGTCTGCCGGACTAAAGCCTCCCATCTCGGTATGCTTGTAATAGTCGGGCCGGAAACGGTTCTCCATCCGCAAACCCAGAGTCGCTTCGATTTGCCGAAACTGGATGCTTTGAAAGCCCGAGGCGCCCTCGAGAGAGCAACGGAAGTCGAGGAAATCCAACGGCGTCATGGTTTCCAGCACGTCAACCTGGTGGCTCAGCAGCTTCCAGATCTCGACGATGCGCTTTAGGCGATGGACCACTACGTTCATGTCGGGGCCATTGTCGTCAGCGGACGGCTGCTGCAAGACTTCGCAGCAGGCATGAAGCTCGTGGAGGATTTGTTTGAACCAAAGCTCGTAGGTTTGGTGAATGATGATGAATAACATCTCATCGTGCGCATTGAGCTTGCCTTCGATCAAACTGAGCGGCATCTGCAAACCCAGGAGCTTGTCGACGGCGAGATAACTGCCGTAATAGGCGGGCTTCTTGTCGCTATTGAACGGACATTCCATCACGGAATAGTCGTGCATCGAAGAGGGGAAAGTCAATCGAATGGCGAGTGGCGAACGGGGAGAGTTTGCGATGCAACGAGAAATGCGATTAGGTTGCTGGCATGAGCACCTATCCGAGAAGCCCGAAGGAGATGACGGGCGGGATGATGTGGTTTCCGCGAATGCTGGACAAGATCCGGATGCACGCGCGGGGTGAGCTTGGGGAGGATTATCACTCGCGTCTTGGTAAGACGAGAGCGGCGGACGGAATGTGTTTGGATTTTCTGCGCATGAATTACAGCGATTTGAGCGACCACGTTCTCGAGGGCGGGAGCGACGAAGAAATCCTTGAATGATGTTACGAAAAGGGGCGCCGGCTGAACGAGGGCGATCTCATGGTCTGGAACAGGTTCATCTCGAAGTTGGGCTGGAATGATTTTGCCACGCCGATTCTGGAGAAGCAGAAGAATGGCATCACCCACCGGACCGATATCGTCACGATTCCGGAATTGATCGATCTGGACGAAGGGCGGAGAAACTAGAAATCATCCGCAGATTTACGCAGATTTCGCAGATTAGGAGAGAGGGCATGCCACGAAGTTTCGCTGTTTTGATCCTCTGGGTCGCGTCGCTGCACCCGCTGTCGGCGCGAACTTATCAAGATGTTCCAGAGTTGGCGAAATGCTTCCGGGCACAAGGGGTGGTTGGGACATTCGTTCTGTTCGATGTCGCGACCGACACGATGCTCGTTTCGGATGAAGCGCGCGCGAAGAAGCGTTTCACGCCCGCTTCGACTTTCAAGATCGCGAACTCTCTCATCGGCCTGGACGCCGGCGCAGTGAAGAACGTGGATGAAGTCTTGCCTTACGGCGGCAAGCCGCAACGCATCAAGGAATGGGAACGCGATATGGGTCTGCGCGAAGCGATCAAGATGTCGAACGTTCCAATCTATCAGGAGCTGGCCCGGCGGATTGGGATCGAGCGAATGCGGGAAGGCGTAAAACGGCTCGGCTACGGGAACATGAAGATCGGAAGCGTGGTCGATCGATTTTGGCTGGATGGTCCGCTCGCTATCTCGGCGGTCGAACAAACGGAGTTTCTTCATCGGCTGGTAAAAGGATCGTTCCCGATTAATCCCAATGCGGTGCGCGCGGTGAAGGAGATCACGCTTCTGGAGAAAACCGACGCTTATGAGCTGCATGGCAAGACCGGCTGGCTGTTTAGCCCGACGACGCCACAAATAGGTTGGTGGGTCGGCTGGATCGAACGCGAGAATAAAGTTTATCCGTTTGCGCTGAATATCGATATGCGGAGTGACGCGGATGCGGTCAAACGCATCCCGCTTGGACGGAATTGCCTGAAAGCTCTTGGAAAGTTGTAGGACGTAGCTGTAGCGGCGCCCTATGAGCGCCGTGCCCGATCGTTCGTTTGTCACAGACCGCCGCTATAGTCGCTAAAGGTTGGTTCCGAAAAGACCGGTGGCTCGTGAGGCGTTCGTTTGCTAAATGAGAATGTTGGACGACAAGGATTTTAGGTATTGGGCATTCATTAGCTACAGCCACGCCGACGCGAAATGGGGCGATTGGCTGCATGCGGCGTTGGAAACTTATCGCGTCCCATCGCGCCTTGTCCGAAAAGCAAAACCCCAGGGCGCGGTCCCGAGACGAATCTTCCCGGTCTTTCGCGATCGTGAGGAACTGGCGAGCTCGTCGAGTCTAGGCGAGAACATTCAAGGTGCATTGCGCCTCTCGCGTGCACTGGTGGTCATTTGCTCCCCGCGGTCGGCGGCTTCGAGGTGGGTGAACGAAGAGGTGAAGCTCTACAAGAGCATGGGCCGCGAAGACCGCGTTTTCTGCCTGATCGTAGACGGCGAACCGAACGCGCCGGCGGATTCCGACCTGCTGGAATGTTTCCCCAAAGCGGTCCGTTTCCAGCTGGATCGCGCCGGCGAAATCTCCAACGAGCCGGCCGAACCGATCGCAGCCGATGCGCGCGAAGGCAAGGATGGCAAGCGCAACGCTCTTTTAAAACTCATCGCCGGAATCATCGGCGTGCCGTTTGACGAATTGCGTCAGCGCGAACGCCAACGCCAGGTCCGGCAACGGATTCGCCTTGTAGCTTCGGCGGCGGGTATGTTGCTGGCGGCCGGCTTGATTTACACCGCGGTAGCAGATGCCGGGTTGAATGTCCCGCTCGGGGAAGCGATTCGCACCAGTCTCGACCGGCACGAGCTATCCGTCTTTCGCCGCGTTCACTCGGATGCCGAAATTCGGAAGACAGCCGCCAGACTGCGGGGCGAGCTTCTCGGAGTTTTCCACGAGAGACTTCAGGAAGGCTGGATTTCGGCGGCGCCTCCCAATGTTAGTCACACTTCGGAGATTTGGGCGCATTCACAGGCGCTCTTCGCCATTTACCGGATGCCCGATCACCGCGACGCACAACGCCAATTTCTTCCCTCACTCGAAACTCCTTTCGCATCCACGCTGGAAATAAGCGAGCCTCACAGACGCTATCGCTGGATCGATCTCGATGGAGTGGAATACGACAAGTCAACGCCATTACTCTGGATCGCGGCGGCTCTGGGAGCTGTGCTCGCCCCGCCCGATCTGCTCGCGGCTAACCAACGTGAAACCGCGTTGCGGCACTACGAGTATGTGCAGGAACTCTTGAAAGAGTATCACCCGACAAACAGCGGTGGGTGGAATATGCTCCCGTCGCAGAAAGATCCTAACAAGCATCATCTTTACTCGACCACGTTAGCCCTGCTCGCCTTGTTACAGGCTCATCAGGCGAACATAGCGTGGGAGGGCGGAGCGGAGCGACGCGACCAATTGATCAGGCAGACAGCGCAATGGCTGGTCGATCATTTTGATCCGAAGGGCGAGCCACCGGGCTGGCGCGGCATCGGCGAGGACACCCTGGAGATTTATGATGGCCTGACCATCCAGATCTTTGCCGAGCTCCTGCAAACGCAGAAGGCGTTACCGGATTTTTCCATTCCACCAGCGATGCTAAAAGAGATCCCGCTTCAGCTGGCATCGTTCGCCCGCCGTGACCTATCCTTCCCCGTGAACGGCGGTGAGTTTCTGGCGCAGTATACGCGTTTCGACGGAAAGGAGGGCGTGGGAAGAAGGTTGATCAAGTATCTGTGGTATCCGTGGGTCATCGATTGCTCGGTGAGCTGGCTCGAGTTTGCCGACAAGCAACAGTTGCCGAAGGAGGAACGCGTGCGGGTCCGCCGCGCGCTGGGACATCTGGTGGTGGACCTCGGAGACGAGGCTTTAAGAAGGGCGCAGCGTGATTATACCTTCTTCGCTTCGGAAGACCTATACGGCTTGACTGCTATCAACCCGCCAATTAAGTGAGTCCCAAGGCAAGGCGGTTTCCAAATCGCCTATGTTTTCTACCATCGTGGGCGGCTTTGAAGCCGCCCCTCCTTGAAAGCTGCAAAATAAAAGTTTGAGCTTGTGCCTGAGAGCCGCTTGAGACGGAATAAGGCGGTAGCAGACAGTATGAAACTATCGCTCAAAGGTGTCAGTAAACTTTACTCAGGCAAAGTCTGGGGCCTGAAGGATTTCACTCTCGAAGTTGGGCCGGGAATTCTTGGTTTGCTCGGGCCAAATGGTGCGGGCAAATCGACGCTCATGCGCATTCTGGCCACGATTACCAAACCGACAGGCGGAACGGTGACCTGGAACGACGTGGACATCATTCGATCGCCCAACCGATTGCGAGCGGTGCTGGGCTATCTCCCGCAGGACTTCGGCGTTTATCCAAACCTGAACGCAGTTGAGTTCCTTGAGTACCTGGCCGCGGCCAAGGGGCTCTCTCGGAAGACCGCGCGCCAACGGATCCAGGAGCTTCTTGCAGTGGTCAATCTCGTTGATGCGCGGAAACGCCCACTGGGAGGTTACTCGGGCGGGATGAAACAGCGCGTCGGTATTGCCCAGGCGCTCTTAAATGATCCCGAGCTTCTCATTGTGGACGAGCCGACTGCCGGCCTGGATCCGGAAGAGCGGGTCCGCTTTCGCAATCTCCTTTCCGAGTTGTCCGGCGATCGAATCGTGATTCTTTCGACCCACATTGTTTCCGATGTCGAAGCGTGCGCGACGAGCATCGCCCTGATCGCGCGCGGTCAACTCGTTACCTGCGCCGCGCCCGAGGAGTTGCTGCGATCCGTCGAAGGGAAAGTGTGGGAAAGGGTGGTTCCGAGCGCAGAGCTTTTCGCCTTGCGTCAACAATACCTAACGAGTAGCACGATGCATCGGAGCGATGGAGTGCATTTGCGTATCGTGGCGAAAGAAGCTCCCGGCGCCGGCGCCATACCTCAGTTGCCAACCCTGGAAGACGCCTATCTCTATTGGATCTCGGGCAAGAAAGGAGATACGGAGTGAAAAGCTTGCGCGCGCTCTATCATTTGGCGCGAGCTGATTTCCTCCAGCGCACCCGCAGTTACGGCTTCCTTATTACGCTGGGCGTGACTCTCTACGTCGGCTACTTCTTCATCCCACCGAACCATTCCTCCTATTCCACGATGCAGATCGGTGGTCACCGCGGTCTCTACAACTCGGCTTATCTCGGCAGCCTCATGGCGTTGATGATCTCGCCCTTTCTCTCGCTCGCCGGGTTCTATTTGGTGAAGAACGCCGTCGAACGCGACATCCAGACGGGCGTGGGCCAGATCCTGGCTACTACCACACTTACCAAACCTCTTTATACCGTTGGAAAAACCATCAGTAACTTCGCTGTGCTTGCGGTCATGGTCGCGATCATGGGAGTGGCTGCCGTCGGGATGCAGTTTGTCCGCAGGGAAGATTTAACTCTCCATCTTGGGCAACTTGTGACTCCTCTTATCTTCATCTCATTGCCGGTCATGCTAGTCGTCGCCGGTCTTGCCATCCTTTTCGAGGCCATTCCCAGGCTGCGCGGCGGCCTCGGCAACGTCGTCTATTTCTTTCTCTGGATTGGCGCGTTGAGCACCCCGATGACTCGCCTTAACAGTGCCAGGCATGGCGCCTTTAACGACCTTTTCGGGGTGGGAGTGGTAGTTCCTTCCATCACCGCCGCTTGTGAGGCCGCCTTTCCTGGTTCGAGCAAGACAGGCCTCAGCATGGGGATTAACGTTAAGAGCTCGGGTCAGTTTTGGGATCTGACCACCTTTCGCTGGGAAGGCTTGGATTGGACGCGCGAGATCATGGTCAGCCGGATTTGGTGGCTGAGTGTTGGCTTGGGTCTGGCCTTATTGGCCGCCGTCTTCTTTCGCCGTTTCGATCCCGCGCAAGAGAGTTCCAGACGGGCACTTAAGATCGCCCGGCAGCCGTCACAACCCGGAGCGATCGAAGATCGCGTGGTTCCTGAGCTCGTGCACGATGCGACTCTTCATCCACCTACGAAGCCGCCACGCTTCAGTTTTCCTTTCATGGTCGTGGCGGAACTGCGCCTCGCGCTACACGGCGTCAGTCTTTGGTGGTATCTGGTCGCGGCCGGCGTGTTCGCAGCCGGTCTCTTTACTCCCGTTTCTGTCTCGCGCGCGTTCCTGATCGCGGCGTGGATCTGGCCGCTTCTCATCTGGAGCGCGATGGGAACGCGCGAGACGCGTTTGCGGACCGACCAGTTAGTCTTTTCCACCGCGCATCCGCTGCGGCGTCAATTGCCGGCCTGCTGGCTGGCTGGCGTCATCATCGCGGTCCTGACCGGCGGCGGCACCGGAATCCGTTTGCTTGTTGCGGGGGAACAGCTTGGTCTCATTGCCTGGACGGTGAGCGCGTTTTTCATACCGACGATGGCATTGGCGCTCGGGGTTTGGAGCGGCAGCAGCAAACTTTTCGAGGTGCTTTATCTCTTCCTCTGGTACCTGGGGCCGGCGAACCATGTTGGGCATATCGATTTCATGGGAGCGATGGGCCCGCTCTTGCCGCCGCGCACTCCTGTTTTCTTCTTCGCCATCACGGCTGCGCTGGCAGTATTCGCGATCGCCGGTCGAAAAAGACAGCTCACGAATTAGCGCGATGCGTTTCGCACTGGATGTGTCTCTTACTGAACGTCGCTCGTTCGCACGGGCGAGAAAGCTGGTGCTGATTTGCGCGGCGTGTCTTGCTGTCGCCGTGATGGTGTCGGCCTATGGTCAGGAGGCTGCGCTTGAGCCGGTCGTTGTCGAGGCTGACCGCCTTCCAAACGCGGAATCGGGAGCTCCGTTCAGCATTGATGTGGTAGACGAGAATGACCTTCGCCGTGCGCCACAACTTCGGCTCGATGATATCCTGCGCGCCAAGGTACCGGGGTTCAGTCTCTTCCGGCGCAACAGCAGCCGCACGGCGAATCCGACGACGCAGGGCGTGACCCTGCGGAACTTCGGACCGAGCGGCGCCGGCCGCACGCTCGTGCTGCTCGACGGCATCCCGGTTAACGATCCGTTCGCTGGCTACGTGTTGTGGAGTCAGGTGCCGGCGGCGGCGATCGAATCGGTGCTCGTGAATTCTGGCGGTGGCGCGGGGTTATTCGGGAATGCGGCACTCGCGGGGACAATTTTTCTCGTGTCAAAACCGATGGATGCGACCTCCGGTTTCGCGGAAGGGTCGATCGGCAATGCCGAGACGTATGAAGCATCGCTCGAAGGGACGCTCGTTCATCAACAGTTTGCCGCGGCGATCTTTGCGGAACGGTTTTCGACCGGCGGTTATGCCGTGATCGCGCCGGATCAACGCGGCCGGGTGGATACCAACGCGAGCGCGGAGTCCAACCTGTTCGATCTTCGGACGGAATGGCAAATCGGCACGAACAGTTCGCTCCGCCTCCAGGGCCGGCGGTTTGATGAGGAACGTGAGAACGGCACGCTTTTCACGCACAACAAAACCGATGCCACCGACATCAGCGCGGTCTTCACCCAAAAATTTCCTGCGCAGCAGGCGGAGTTGCAGCTCAGCGCATACGGACAGATTCGAAAGTTCAGCAGCACTTTTAGCTCGGTGAATGCGACGCGTGATGTCGAGACGCCGGCTCTGGATCAATTCGATGTGCCCGCGAACGCTGCCGGAGGCAGCATCGTCTGGAGCATGGCCGCCGGCGGCAATCACAAGGTTACGCTCGGCGCCGACACGCGCTGGGTGGAAGGCGAAACCAACGAAGCGTTTCTCTGGAACGGCACGGAGTTCACGCGCCTGCGCCGGGCGGGCGGCGAGCAGCTTTTCGCCGGCGTATTTGCCGAAGACACGTGGTCCGTTTCTCAGAATACGACAATCGTTGGCGGCCTCCGTGTCGATCATTGGAATCTCTTCGATGGCTTGCGCAAAGAAACAGTGCGCGCTACCGGCGCCGTGATCAGCGATTCACGGTTCCCCGATCGCGAGGGCGACGAAATAAATGGCCGCATCGGCGCGCGCGTGAAGCCAACAGAGGCGCTCGCACTTCGGGGCGCTGTTTACACCGGCTTCCGCGTGCCGACGCTGAATGAACTTTACCGGCCCTTCCGTGTTGGCAACGACGTTACGAATCCCAACCCCGATCTGAAACCAGAACATCTGATCGCCGGCGAGATCGCCGCGGAGTGGCAGGCGAGCCCGACATTTCGCATGACCGGAACGGTCTTTCTTAATCGAATGGAAGACGCCGTCAGCAATGTCACTATCAGCACCGGTCCCGGCGGCGTTGTGCGACAGCGGCAGAACGTCGATCTGGTAATGGCGCCAGGCTTTGAAGCCACGGCCGAATGGCAACTCATTTCATCGGTGCGATTGAAAGGAAGCTACTTGTTCACGCATCCGACAATTGAGCGAGCCACCGATCCCACGCTCAGCGGGAAGCTGCTCGCGCAAACCCCGGAAAACGTTTTCACCGTCGGCATCGAATGGACGCCAACCGCGAAATGGGTCGTGAACGCGCAACTTCGTTACAGCGACCGGCAGTTCGAGGACGATCAGAACTCGCGCGTGCTCGCGCCCTTCACGACACTTGACGTTGGGGTGATGTATCAGTTTTCACAGCGCGGCTCGGTAGGGATTCGAATCGAGAATCTGTTCGATACCCAAATCGAAACGGGGAAATCGGCCGACGGACTTCTCTCGATTGGCGCGCCGCGGCTCGTGACCTTTCAGGTCCGCTGGCAGTTTTGATCTACAACTTCGGCCCGACCGTCACGCCCCACGGTCCGTCACCCACTTTGACGCGGGTGAGTTCCTTGCGACTCCAGCAAAAGAGCCTTGAACGGGGTGTCTTTCTTGCTGATACTTTGCTTGTGGACACTCTGACCAGCTATCGTAGACATGCGATTAAGCTTGCGGTCGTGACAGGCCTCGGTCCGGAGGAGGGCTATGCAGCTCGAATCCCCGGTTTCCCAGGGCTTTTGGCCACCGGCGGAACGAGAAAAGAAGTACTTGCCGATTTGGATGATGCGCTTTCCGATTGGATCGCGTTGGCCCTTAAGCGGGGCATTGGTCTTCCCGAACTTCGACAAAAGCGATCGCCGACGCTTACCGCTGCTTAAGCCACTCGTCACGCGAGATTCCAGTTTCTTGCAAGATAAGTTTCAGCAGTTGCACACCAATGGCTCCGGTGTGCGGGTTGGGAATTGTGAGTTGAACCTTGCCCTTTTACCATGTGCTGATGCTTTCTCCCCGGAAACGGGCCCGTCCACCCAAAGGCACGCAGGCGTTTAATTAAATCGTTGCGGCTGATAGGTGGAAGGCGCATGACTTATGGCCTTTTAAATAAGGGTTTTGTCATTCCTGATGTCTTGCAATCTAACTAAGTTTCGTCAACGCGTCGGCGATCTTGTTCCAGCCACTCCGTGTCACTGAATATGTTCTTGGCGTATACGGATGTATCCATCCCGACTTAATTGCGGTCTTGATGTCCCGAGGGAAATTTGCCGGGGCTCGCTCTTTGGCATTTAGAAACACCGCATGGCCTTGCTCGGTCATTGGACGAGATGTAGACATACAAACGTGAGCCGCTGCTATTCTGTGATCCTTGGGAGTGTCTTAGCTTTGGCCGCGCTTTCAGTCAGCGCCGAATCGCAACACTATGACGTTTATGTCAGCAATGAGCGCTCAGGTGATGTGACGGTAATCGACGGATCCACCGATGCTGTTGTAGCGACATTTCCAGTCGGTAAAAGGCCGCGAGGAATCCACGCCACGCCCGATGGAAAGCGGATTTTCGTCACCTTGAGCGGATCGCCGCGGATGGCACCGGGCGTGGAGACGGAACGCGCGCCGGCAGACAAAGCGGCGGATGGCCTCGGTGTGATCGATCCCATCGCGCGCAAGCTGATCGACCGCTGGCATGTCGGCTCCGATCCGGAGCAATTTGCGATCAGCAAAGACGGAAAATTCGCGTTCATCGCGAACGAAGATGATGCGAGCGCGTCGATTGTCGATCTTAGCTCGGGTCAAGCGCGCGGGAAGGTGA
Source organism: Chthoniobacterales bacterium (assembly GCA_036385955.1). Taxonomy (GTDB): domain Bacteria; phylum Verrucomicrobiota; class Verrucomicrobiia; order Chthoniobacterales; family UBA10450; genus AV80. The sequence continues at coordinate 20,641 of DASVJK010000009.1, forward strand.
AGGTATCGGAGGAACCGGAAGGCGTGGGCGTGAATCCGGCGAATGGCGAAGTGTATGTGACGTGCGAAGAAAAAGGCGAAGTGTTCGCGATTGCGCCCGACGAACAGCGCGTCCTCGCGAAGATCGATACCGGGGGACGGCCGCGCTCCGTCACATTTCTCCCGGATGGCTCGCGAGCTTACGTCGCTTGCGAGAACGGCGGGTACGTTGCCGTGATCGACACGGCTTCGCATAAATTGCTCGCCAAAATCCAATTGCCGGAAGCTTCGTTGCCGATGGGCACTGCGGTGTCCCCCGATGGGAGGGAACTTTTCGTCTCAACTGGTCGCAAGAACACCGTTGCGGTGATCGACACGAGGACGAATGCGGTGAGCGCAACCGTCCCAGTTGGAACTCGATCGTGGGGAATTGCGCTCAGTCCCGATGGCTCGAAGCTTTACTCGGCAAATGGGGCGTCGGATGACGTGTCGGTTGTCGATGTAAAAGCGCGCAAAGAATTGAAGCGGATTAAAGTCGGCAGCGGTCCGTGGGGCGTAACGACCGTAAGCACGGACAAATAGTTTACCGCGTGGATCCGTGCCCCGCGGCTGTGCTTGAGCTTGGACGCCCAGCACAGAAATGCTTCCTTCTTGGACCGCGGCGCCGGCTTCGGGTTGCCGCCTCCTTCCTGCACCACCAAACCTCTTTGTTCCTGCACATCGCTCCTGCGTTAATATCTGCGTTCGCGCTGTCGGCCGCTGACGCTGATACCATCGAGGCGAGCGCGGTCGCGTCGCGCGTGGTGGTGATCGGGACGACGCCGGTGGAAGGCAGCGAAATCGATCCGGATAAGATTCCTGCCGGGAGCTACGCGATTGATGCCGCAGCGCTCGGTCATGATGTTTCGAGCACGATGCCGGACGCTCTTCTACAGCGCGTGCCGAGCGTGCAAATCAATGATGTAACGGGCAATCCATTCCAGCCTGATGTGCAGTATCGAGGCTTCACAGCTTCGCCGGTGTTGGGAACACCGCAGGGTCTGGCGGTTTACGAGAACGGCGTTCGGACGAATGAGGCGTTCGGCGATACAGTGAACTGGGACCTCATTCCGGAGTTCGCGATCGATGGTTTGGAAATCGTTTCCAACAATCCCGCCTTTGGCCTGAATGCCTTGGGTGGAGCTCTGGCCGTGAAGATGAAGAACGGCTTCACGTTTCACGATTTTGGAATTGAACTTCATGGAGGCGCGTTTGGCCGGCTGGGCGCGATGGCGGAGACTGGGATCGAGAGGGGCAACATCGGTCTCTATCTCGGCGCAGATGCGCTGCACGATGACGGCTGGCGCGATCGCTCGGCTTCCGATTTACGCCGCGTCTATGCCGATGTGGGAATCAAAGGGAGTCTGGGCGAGTTCCACCTCGCCTTTACCGGTGCATCAAACGACTTCGGCGCCGTCGGCCCGACGCCGATCGAGCTGCTCGAGCGGCGATGGGAAAGCGTGTTCACGACGCCTCAGACGACTCGCAACGAACTCGCGTTTCTCACCGGCACATTCAGCAGTCATTTAACCGAAACCACTTCGCTCGAGGGCGCTCTCTATTACCGCGGATTTCACCAATGGCATGTTGATGGCAATACCACGGACGAGGTTGCGCCGGGGTTGCCTGACGACGCCGTGCCGGGCGAGATCGATCGCACGCGCACGACGGCGGATAGTTTCGGTGGCGCGGTCCAACTCACCAGCACCGCTACGTTCTTCGGACGTGACAATCATTTCGTGGCGGGCGGCAGTCTTGATCACGGCCGGGTCAACTTCGGAGCTACCTCGAAACTTGGCACCATCGGCCCGGACCTCTTCGTTACGGGAACCGGCGTGTTCCTCGACGGCGCATCGGGCGACGCGGGACCGGTGCAGTTACGCACGACGAACACGTACGCCGGCCTGTATGTAACCGACACCCTCGACCTGACGGCGCAGCTTTCGGCCACGGCCGGGGCCCGTTACAACATCGCGGAGATCCGATTAAAAGACCTCATCGGGACAAGCCTCGATGGCAGCCACGAGTTCACTCGTTTCAATCCTGTGATCGGCGCCACCTACAAGCTCTTCCCCAACCTTACCCTCTACGCCGGTTACTCCGAGGCCAACCGCGCGCCGACAGCCGCGGAACTCGGCTGCGCCGATCCCGATTCTCCTTGCCTGCTCGATAACTTTCTCGTGGCCGACCCGAGTTTGAACCAGGTGGTCTCACGCACGATCGAAACTGGTCTAAGAGGCAGGTTTGGACCTTCCCGCGATGGGGCCGCGCTCTCCTGGAATCTCGGATTGTTCCGCACGGACAACTCCGACGATATCATTAATGTGGCGAGCTCGACTCCGAACCGCGGCTACTTCGTGAATGCGGGCGACACTCGGCGTCAAGGGATGGAGGCCCATGTCGAATACCATGACGCGCGCTGGTTCGTGCACGCGGAATACAGTTTCCTCGACGCAACATTTCAAAGCCGGCTTGCCATCTCTTCGCCTTTCAATCCAGCCGCCGATGCGGATGGGGTTGTTAGGGTGACTCCCGGCGACCAACTTGCTTCGACTCCGCGGCATCGCTTCAAAGCGGGAGTTGACTACGCGTTCACGGGGAAGTGGAAAGCCGGCGCGGACCTTGTCGCGGTCAGCAGTCAATATTTGGAAGGCGACGTGTCCAATCGGAATCCGGAGATTCCCGCCTATTATATTGTGAACCTGCACACCTCGTACGAAGTAACGCGAAACTGCGAGCTATTCGGCCGCATCCAGAATCTATTCGACCGGCATTATTATACCTCCGGCACCTTCTTCGATGCGCGATCGGTGGCGTCTCTCCACTTATCGGACCCACGCACACTGAGCCCCGCACAGCCGCTCGCAGTCTACGCTGGCGTGCGGATCAAGTGGTAAGCGGCTGGGCGATGCCCCATTGGTCCCTCTGCCCCTGCCGGGGCGATTGCGAGCATCGTCCTTTTCAATCATTGGCCTAGACGCGCCGTCCTCTATCCGTGAACCAGTAAGTAAAGGAGTTTTGCCCTCGGGTGAAACGACGTATGTGAAGGGCGCACAAATTGTCATACGCGCCAGACCCGGGATTGCGAAATCTTCAAAGACAGCGCATTGTAATAGAAAGAAGTGCGGCCTTGTCGAATCTTACCATGAAACATCCCTTTTCCATTTTCTTGCTCGTTGTTGCTGGTTTGTGTGTTGCTGCCTTGAGTGCGGTTCTTCCCGCGGCCACCGCAGTCCCCGCGACTATCTCAGCCAATGTCACCCAGCATCACAACCATGATTCGCGTGACGGTCTTTACCTTGATCCCCTGTTCACGCAGGCCGCCGCCGCCAATTTGACGCGCGACCTGAATTTTAACGGCACGATCGTGGGCAACGTTTATGCCCAGCCGCTTTACATTGAGAACGGTCCGGGCGGCGTCGCAATGGTCATTGCGGTGACCGAGTCGAACAATGTTTATGCGCTCAACGCTGCCAATGGCAGCATCATCTGGCAGCGGAACGTCGGGACGCCCATAACGTCAGGTCTCCCGTGCGGAAACATCAGTCCGCTTGGCATTACCGGCACGCCGATCGTGGATCTTGCCTCGCGCTCGCTCTTTTTCGACGCGGAGACCACGCCCAGCGCCTTGGTGTTCAAACACCTCATCTTCTCCCTCAACGTCGATACAGGCGACATCAACATTGGCTGGCCGGTGGACGTGGGTGCTGTCGTGTCGGGGTTTACGTCATCGGTGCAAAGTGAACGAGCCGCACCCGGTATCGTCGGTAGCATTCTCTATGTGCCGTACGGAGGTCGCTTCGGCGACTGCGGAAGTTATCGCGGTCGCCTCGTCGGCGTGCAAATGAACAATCCTGCCAGCGTGATGAATTGGGCTACCACAGCGATCGGCGGCGGCGTGTGGGGGCCTGGCGGCGTCGCCAGCGACGGCACCAATCCGTTCGTTGTCACCGGTAACACCTTCGGCACTGGGGGCACATGGGGAGGAGGCGAAGCAGTCATCCGCTTGCAACCGGGCCCGGTCTTTAGCGGCTCGACCAACGATTATTGGGCGCCGACCACCTGGCTGAATCTCGACAACGGCGACATCGATCTCGGCGGCTCTGGCGCAATACTCGTTGATGTGCCCGGCGCCACGCCGTCCGCCTTGGTGGTTGCACTGGGCAAGGATGGCAATGCCTATGTGCTCAACCGAACCACCCTTGGTGGGATAAGCGCGCCGCTGGCTTCGTCGCATGTGGGCAGCGGCTCCATTATCCAGGCGGCAGCCACTTACCGGACCGCCCTGGGCACGTATGTGGTGTTTCGCGCCAGCAGCAGCACAACTACCGCTTTCCGTATTACTGCTACTAATCCACCCACGATCGCGACTGGATGGAGTGTGACAGGCCAGAGTGGTCGCAGTTCGCCCTTTGTGACTTCCACCGATGGCACGAGCAACGTAATCGTGTGGGTAGTCGGCGCCGAAGGTGATCAACGATTGCACGGTTACGATGGAGATACCGGCGCCGTGGTTTACGCAGGCGGCGGCGCAAACGAATTAATGGCCGGCACGCAGCGGTTCAATACCGGCATCGCGGCTCGCGGGCGCATCTACATCGCCACTAACAACAAGGTCTATGCCTTTAACGTGCCGGCGTCGTCGACCCCGACGCCAACACCAACAGCTACCGCCACGGCTACACCAACGGCGACGGCTGCTCCAACAGCTACCGCTACACCCACAGTTGCACCCTCACCGACCCCGACAGCCACAGCGACAATTGCACCTTCTGCTACACCGACCGCTACAGTTGCGCCTTCTGCTACACCAACCGCTACAGCTACAGTTGCACCTTCTGCTACACCGACAGCGACAGTTGCGCCTTCTGCTACACCAACCGCTACAGCTACAGTTGCACCTTCCGCTACACCGACAGCAACCCCAAGTCCGACACCGGCGGGTACTCCGACGCCAGCGGCGCAGGCCATTAACCTCTCGACTCGCATGTTCGTTCAGACCGGGGATAATGTGGGCATCGGCGGGTTCATCATCACGGGAACCGCTCCGACACATGTGCTCCTTCGGGCTATTGGACCTTCGTTGACACAATTCGGTGTCCCCAATGTGCTGGCTGACCCGGTGCTGGAACTGCACGGTCCGGGCGCATTTGTCACGATCACGGACGATAACTGGCGAGACGACCCCGTGCAGGAGGCTCTGATCATCGCCACTGGCATCCCGCCGACCAATAATCTCGAATCAGCGATTGATGCGACCTTGAATCCCGGAGCGTACACGGCGGTCGTCAGGGGCAAGAATAACACCTCGGGTGTCGCCTTAGTTGAAGTTTACGACCTCAGTCAGGCAGTTCTCGCGAAGCTGGCCAATATTAGCACGCGGGCCTTTGTCAGCACCGGTGACAACATCGTGATCGCAGGCTTCATCCTGGGCGGTCACAACGGCAATGACAGGATCGTGGGGCGTGGTATCGGACCCAGCCTCACGGCGGTGGGAGTGCCCAATGCGCTGGCCAATCCAACGCTGGAGCTGCGCGACGGTAATGGAGCGCTTTTGATCGCGAATAACGACTGGCAGGATAACCCGGCGCAAGCGGCGGAACTGACTGCGGCGGGTCTGGCGCTGACAAACAATCTTGAGTCTGGTATAGCAACGACGCTACCGCCGGGGCTTTACACCGCACTGCTTTCCGGAGTGAACAACGGTACCGGTGTCGGCTTGGTCGAAGTCTACGACCGCGGGGCACCGTAGTAGGGAGGATTGCCATCACTTCTCCGCACTGTAGCGGCGGTCTGTGACCGCCGTCTTTCGAAGCCTCGGCGGTCATAGACCGCCGCTACAGATGCTCAGGGCACGCGCGCGCGGGAGGCGATCCGGGGGGGATAGCCACGCAATCGGGCAGGTGCCGCTGGATATCGCCTAAGAAAGTGCTCTCTTGCCAACGGAACTACTTCAGAGACAAAGGTATTTCGACGAGGAAAATGGATGCCTTTCTGACGAAGCAGTAACAAGACGAGAATCGTCTTTCACGACATGATGTTTCCACGCCCTTTCTGGCGACTGATCGGTTGCATCGCGATCGGTCTTTTCCTGGCCGGATTTTCGCTCCACGCTGCAACCCTGCCCGCAGGTTTCACAGAGACACAGGTCGGGAGTGATCTCTCCGGCGCTCCGACGGCGATGGACTTTGCACCCGACGGCCGGCTCTTCGTTTGCCTGCAAGGGGGCCAACTCCGCGTGATCGAGAACGGGGTTTTGCTCGCAACTCCGTTTGTCACGGTAACAACCACTGCAAACGGCGAGCGTGGACTGCTGGGAATCGCCTTCGACCCGAATTTTGCCAGCAACCAGTTTGTCTATGTCTACTACACCGTCATCACGGCGCCGATCCATAACCGCGTCAGCCGTTTCACCGCGAATGGGAACGTAGCTGTGGCCGGGAGCGAGACGGTTATTCTCGATCTGAATAATCTAAGCAGCGCGACCAATCACAATGGTGGTCCGATTCATTTTGGACCCGACGGGAAGCTCTATATCGGGGTTGGGGAGAACGCCAACCCTGCAAACTCACAGACGGTCGCGAACTTGCTGGGAAAAATGCTGCGAATCAATTCCGACGGCACAATTCCTTCAGATAACCCAACGACCTTTCCGGGAATCGCCGGTTCTCCCTCCGGCATCAATCGCGCGATCTGGGCGGTGGGATTGCGTAATCCCTTTACCTTTGGATTCCAGCCGGGCACCGGCCGGCTGTTCATTAACGAGGTGGGGCAAAGCGCCTGGGAGGAGATCGACGACGGCATCGTCGGTTCAAACTACGGGTGGAGCATTTGCGAAGGGGCCTGTTTACCTCCGAACGCAAATTTCCGAGATCCGCTATTTCAATACGGCCATGGGACGAGCAATACGACTGGATGCGCCATTGTTAGCGGCGCTTTTTACAACCCTCCTGTCAACCAATTCCCGGTTTCCTATTTCGGCAAGTATTTCTTTGGCGATCTATGCAGCGGTTGGATCCGGCTGTTCGACCCGTCCAATAACACAGCGAGCGCTTTCGCCACTGGCATCTCCACTCCGGTTGATTTGAAAGTCGGACCGGAGGGGAGTCTCTATTATCTCGCCCAAGGAAACAACGGACAGGTTTTCAAGATCAGCGCGACACCTCCATCCCAAGCCTTGAACATCTCCTCGCGTTCACACGTTGCGAATGGTGCCAACGTCATGATTGGTGGATTCATCATTACAGGAAACGCCGACAAGAGAGTAATCATCCGCGCGATCGGCCCGTCCTTACAGCAATTCAACGTCCCGAATCCGCTCGCGGATCCCGTGCTTGAACTGCACGGGCCGACCGGGACGCTCATCACATCCAACGACAACTGGAAACAGACGCAACAGGTGTTGATTGAGAGCACACACCTGGCGCCAACAAATGATCTGGAATCGGCCATTGTCGCGACACTGCAGCCCGGCGCCTACACGGCCATTGTAAGTGGTCAGGGGGGCGCCGGCGGCATTGGGTTAGTAGAAGTCTACGATCTCGACACGGCCGCCGCTTCGAAACTGGCAAACATCAGCACGCGCAGCTTTGTCCAGACAGGCGACAACAGACTGATCGGAGGCTTCATCCTCGGCAACGACAACGGCGCCGCCAACGTTATCGTGCGAGCGATTGGACCTTCGCTTACGCAGTTCGGCATCTCTAATGCACTTGCTGATCCGACGCTCGAGTTGCGAGACAGCAACGGCGCGTTGCTTCTGACCGACGACAACTGGCAGGACGACCCGAATCAAGCCGCGCTGATTGCAGCTAGCGGAATAGCGCCGAGTAATCCCCTTGAGTCAGCCATCTCGATCAGTCTGCTGCCCGGAGCATATACAGCTATTGTCGCCGGGAAGAATGGCGGGACAGGAATAGGCCTCGTCGAGATCTACAACATTCCATAGTGACTGTAGCCGAGCCGTCACTTGCGCGCCGACTCGGTCCATTCGACGCGACCATGATCGTAATGGGCGGAATCATCGGCGCTGGCATTTTCGTCAATCCGTCGGTGGTCGCTCGGCAAGTGCACACGCCCATGCTTGTGCTGGGCGCGTGGCTGATCGGTGGCGTGATCGCATTGATCGGCGCATTTGTTTACGCGGAGCTGGCCGTGCTCCAGCCGCGAGTGGGCGGACAATATGCCTACTTGCGCGACGCCTATCACCCGATCGTCGCATTCTTATATGGCTGGACCTTGTTGCTCGTCGTCCAGACGGGCGGCATGGCCGGGGCAGCGATAATCTTTGGTCGCTACTTCCGCGAGTTATCCGGGCTGGCCATCCCGGAGCAAGCCGTTGCGGCAGTGACGCTGGGCGTCCTCACCCTGATCAATTGCCTCGGGATCCGATCCGGAAGCAATGTCCAGAGTGCATTGATGCTAACGAAGCTCGCCGCTATCGCGCTGCTGATCGGTGTCGGTTGGATCGTGGCCGGTCCCGCAGCCACAGACTCAACGATGAGTGTAGCTACGCCTGTGAATAGCGAAGGTAGTGCGCTGACAGGACTTGCCGCGGCAATGGTGCCCGTCCTCTTTGCTTATGGCGGATGGCAAACGGCGACGTTCGTGAGCGGCGAGATGCGCAATCCAAGGCGGGACCTGCCGCGCGGGCTCTTCATCGGTGTCGCCGGCGTCATTATCCTTTACCTCCTGGTGACCTATGTCTGCTTGCGTGTGCTCGGTGTCGCGGGCCTGGCGAACACAACAACCCCGGCGTCCGAGGTGATGCGCCACGCCTTGGGCGCGCGCGGCGCGAAAATCATCGCGTGCGGGATCGCGATCTCGACGGTTGGTTTTCTAAGCCAGAGTATTCTTACTGCTCCACGGGTCTATTACGCGATGGCGCGCGACGGCGTCTTCTTCAAGGCAGTTGGTCGCCTCAACCCGCGGACGAGGGTGCCGGTTGTCGCGATTGTGCTGCAAGGTGTCTGGGCGGCAGTCGTTGCGATGACGGGCCGATATGAACAGATACTTAATTATGTCGTGACCATTGACGTCCTCTTCTTTGGATTAACCGGCGCATCGCTCCTGGTGTTTCGCGCCCGGGCCCGCCGGGACGGAACGGAACAGGCGCAAGGTGATCTGATCCGAGTGCCGTGGCATCCGATCACGACGGGCTTGTTTGTGCTGGCTTGCTGGGGCGTGGCCATCAGCACGCTGGTGCGGTTCCCGCAAAACGCCGGAATCGGCGTCGCGATTCTTGGCATCGGAGTTCTGGTCTATCGGTTCTGGGCGGCTCCGCGTCCCGGAATGTAGAGGCGCTTGTGCCAAGCGCCTCTACATTTCCAAGCTCGCATTGGAATCGAGCGCTCGTTAGTCTGCGGCGATGAATATCAAACGCTTGATTCTCGCCATTATCGCGGGCTGGGTTGTGATCTTCGCGACTGACTTTCCCATCCACGAGATCTGGCTGAAACCGGTTTATGAAGCGACCAAACCTCTCTGGCGGCCAGACAACGAAATGCACACGCGCGTCTGCTGGATGTTTTTCGCGCAATTTCTCATCGCCGCGACTTTCGTGATCGTCTGGGCCAAAGGCTTCGCCGGTCGAAGCATCGGCACAGCCGTCGCCTTTGGCCTGCTCATGGGCGTGTTTCAGCAAACTTGGGTCATCATACTTTTTGTTGTTATGCCTATGCCAGCCGAACTCGCCGTGAAATGGTTCTTCAGCGGCTTGGCGCAAGCCGTGTTACTCGGTATCGTCACGTCTCTTGTCTACAAGCCGGAGCCATCTTCCGCTTCGTAAAATGTAGAGGCGCTCGCCGCGGCGAGCACCTATCTGGTTGGTTAGGCCCTTGGCACAAGGGCCTCTACATTGCTACAGCAACGAAACGGCGGCGATCTTTCGATCGCCGCCGCATGCTTCTCCTAAGCGAACGCAGTTACTTTTTCTCGGTGTCGTGCATTTCCTGCATCGCCTTGCGCATATCTTCGTGCGCCTTCTTCATCGCATCGAATTTTTGCTGTTGCTCCGGTGTGAGCAACGGACGGATCTGCGCGCCGGTGCTTTCCATGAGCGTCCGCATCTTTTCCATCGCTTCTTGGTGGATGGCCGCGAGCTGTGGTTTCGTCTGATCGATGATTGGCTGCACCTTGGCCTTTTGCTCCGCGGTGAGGTTCAGGTTTTCGCTCAGGTGCTCGAACGGATTCTGCATGTGATGATTCGGTCCCGGTCCGTGTTCATGCTTGGGTCCATGGCCGTGTTCGCTGGGATCCTGAGCCTGAAGATAGGTCAGACCGCCAAGCGTGAGTCCGCAGGCGGCCATGAGAGTGATAAGTTTTCGTGTCATTGTTTTGTTTGTTTCTTGTTTTTCAGCGCAATCAGAGCGCCTCTTTCATGAATGGATGACAGGAACCGGAGCTGCGCGGTTACAAATTTCTTGGAGAATGTTTTCCTGGCCTCACAAAAGGATATTTATTCTGTAACCTTGGAGCGCGCTGCGCTGTCTTCTTTAGCAGTGTGGACTTTCTTTGCTTTACATGGCTGATGATCGCGTCTTACGGGAGCTGGTGGCTGCGGCCCTGCGGCAGGATGATGACGCGGCGCGTGAATTGGTCCGGGCTCTCTACCCGCTGGTGGCAAAATTGGTGCGCGCGCATCGACCGGCGCGAAGCGCCGAGGAGGATCTTTGCCAGATGATCTTCATCAAGATCATGCAGAAGCTGTCTCAGTTTTCCGGCAAGGCGCCGCTGGAGCATTGGGTCTCGCGCATCGCGATCAACACCTGCATCAACCAGATCCAGGCCGAGAAAGCGCGACCGGAATTGCGCGAGGCCGATCTGAGCGAAGAGCAAGCGGCCGTGGTCCGGAACATGGCGGCGACGAGCGACGAGTTGGCCCCTGACCAGCACTTTGCGTCGCGGGACCTTGTCGAGCACCTTATGATGGCGCTCAAACCGGCCGAGCGACTCGTGATCGATCTACTTTACCTGCAGCAGCGTTCCGTGGCGGAAATCCAAAAAATTGCCGGCTGGAGCAGCGCGCTCGTGAAGGTGCGCGCTTTCCGGGCGCGGCAGAAGATGAAGAAACAAATGTCGATCATCTCAGCGAGGGAAAATAAATGAAAGAACCTGACGCTGATTTGGATCGCCTCTTGCGTTCGGCGGCGAATGCTGCGGCGCCATCGGCGCCGGAAGCGCCTTACGGTTTCGAGACCCGCGTGATCGCGTTATGGCACGCAGGCAACGGACGAACGAATGACGCCGCCGAGCTAACGCGCTTTTTGCGGATGATTGGCGCGGTCGCTCTTGCTGTGCTGGCTCTGGCGAGCGCCGGCGCGTACCAGCAGTTCAACGAGAATGAGGAGCGGACAACCCCGCAAACAAACGAATACGCGATCGCGGATTCCGCGATCCAGACGGAGTTTTCGCAATGAACAACGCGCTGAAATGGAAGCTGGCGTTCGCGTTCCTTCTCGTGTTCGTCGCAGGTGTAACGACAGGCGGATTACTGAGCACGCTGCATGTGCGACACCATTTCCTTGGGCCGCCGCATTCCGGCGCGGTTGGCGATCGAATGCGAGAGCACTTGCGGCGTGCGCTGGATCTGACGCCCGAACAAGCAGTTAAAATCGCGCCGATCGTCGATGCGACCTCGGCGAAACTCGAAGCGATCCGAGTCGAGACCGCGCAACGCGTGCGGAACGCGATGGAGGAATCGGAGCAGCAAATCTCGCCGCAGTTAACTCCCGAACAGCAGAAGAAACTCCAGAAGCTGAAGCTGGAGCATCACAGAGTCTTGATGCATCACGGGTTCACTCCGCCCCCGCCCGACGGCCCGCCGCCGTCTCCATGACCCGTTAAGCGGTCGTGATCCTGACAAACGGCATCGCAATTCTCAACGCGTTGCCGTTAACTCAGGGATGACTCCGAGTTACGACGACTTTCTGATCAAGCGTTTCGAACAGCCCGATGAGGTTCGGACGTTCGAAAAAGGTTATTTCGAAATCGTGAAAATCGGCTCGATGACGATCGGCCGCGCCAGTTACGAGCCGGGTTGGAAATGGTCGAAGCACGTCGGCCCAACGACAGGCGCCGCTTCGTGCGAGGTGGAGCATATCGGCCTGGTCATTTCGGGCTCGACCGCGTGCCAGATGAATGATGGGCGCTACTATGAAATGAAGGCGGGCGATCTTTTCTACATTGCCCCCGGCCATGACAGCTGGGTGGTGGGCAACCAGCCGTACGTGTCGCTCCATTTTCTTGGCGCCGACCACTATGGCCAAGTCGCGGCCAGTTGAACGCGCGCCGCGGTTCGAGCAGAAACTAGTCTGGGAACCGGGGATGGAATGGTGTTATAACTTGCTGCCGTATTTTGAAAAATTTTCTCCGGCTCAATGTTAGCCTGCTTTACTGGGTCTTTGTCGCGCCGTTTAAGGGACAGCTCTTCAAGATAGCCCCGATCTTCCGGCAGATGGTGTTCATCGGCGTGCGCGCGACGCCGATGGTCGCGCTCACCGCGTTCAGCGTTGGCGTGACGCTGGCAATGCAGGCCGCGCATTCGCTGAAACAACTCGGCGCGGAGATTTACGTTCCCGACCTGGTGATGGTCACGCTCTTGCGGGAGATGGGTCCGGTCTTGATAGCCGTGATCGTGATCGGCCGCAGCGGGTCTGCCGTGGCCGCGGAGTTGGGAACAATGAAAGTGTCCGAGGAAATCGAGGCGCTCGAAGTGATGGCGATCAATCCGATCAGCTACCTGATTGTGCCCCGCTTCCTTGCGATGCTCGTGATGCTGCCGGCCCTCACGATCCTGGGAAATTACATCGGCGTTTTCGGCGGCTGGGCCGTGTGCCATTTTGCGCTCGATTTCAATACAGCCGGCTACGTGCTCCGCGCGCTGGAGAGCGCAGAAACCTGGGATTTGTATTCGGGCATGATCAAAAGCGCGGTCTTCGCCTGGATCATTATCACGATCGCCTGCAACGCCGGTCTTCACGTCGAAGGCGGCGCGGAAGGGGTCGGCCAGGCGACGACGGCTGCGGTCGTGCAGGCCCTGCTTGCCATGCTCGTCACTAACGCGTTGCTCACCGCGGTCTTTTTCTTCGGCACATGAACCCCGAAACAGAACCAGTGGTGGAGGTCGCCGGTCTATCCCGAAAATTCGGGGCTCGCATTGTGATCGACGATCTTTCGTTCAAGATTCATCGCGGCGAGACCCTGGTCATTATGGGCGGCAGCGGCTGCGGCAAAAGCACACTGCTGCGCCATATTATTGGCGTGATGAAGCCAACCGTGGGTTCGGTCAAAATATTCGGCGATGAAATTACGACGATGAACGATCGGGAAATCGCCGATGTCCGGCGGCGGTTTGGGATGCTGTTTCAATCGGGCGCTCTGCTCGCCTCGCTCACCGTGGGCGAGAATGTAGCGCTGCCCCTTGTGCAGCACACCGACATGTCCGCAGCAGAAGTCCAGGAGACTGTGACCCAAAAACTTCAGATGGTCGGGTTGACCGGCTTCGAGAATCTCAAACCGGCGGAGATCAGCGGCGGCATGAGAAAGCGTGTCGGCCTCGCGCGGGCTCTGGCGCTCGATCCCGAGTTGCTTTTCAGCGACGAACCGACCTCGGGGCTCGATCCCATCATGACCGCGGTCGTGGATAAGCTTACGCTCAAGCTCACG
>DASVJK010000010.1:0-14760 GCA_036385955.1 Chthoniobacterales bacterium
ACCGTGGTCCACGCGAAGATTCGCGAGCGGTTGCAGCGGGAATTGGGAGTGGAACTACGAGAATAGTTCTTTGATAGCGTTGAGAGTTTTTGATTGAGGGTTGGGATGGAAACCAGCGCTTTTCGCTCAACTCTCAACCGAGAGCTCTCGACAATTTTACCCTGCGGTGTTCGAGATTACAGGTGGGATTCCCGAACCGATATTTCATTAGCTCTAGGAGGCTTGGTCGCTCTTGGGGAAGATGACATGCCTTAATTGGAAGTCAGACGCTCCTGCGACGGTCATCCGCCCGTTACCGAAAGGGAACGGGATATCCGCCTAAACGGCATTTGCGGGGTAAAAACTTTGAAAGCCCGGACTGCGTGAGCGGTTCGGGTTTTTTCGTGCTCATGCTCCTGCTCGTGATCGTGATCTTCTTCACGGAGTGAAGATCAGGATCGAGATCAGGAGCAAGCGCTGAAGCTTTGGACTTTCGCGGACGATTAAAGCTGCTAACGGTCTCGCGATGCATGCGCTGCTCGCTCTCGAAGACGGTCGCATTTTCGAAGGCGAATCCTTTGGCGGGCATGGCACCCATGTCGGCGAAGTTTGTTTCAACACGTCGATGACCGGTTACCAGGAGGTGCTGACCGATCCGTCGTATCGCGGTCAAATCGTGGCGATGACTTACCCGCTGATCGGAAACTACGGCACGAATGCGCTCGATCAGGAAAGCCGTGAGCCTCACGTGCGCGGATTTGTCATCGAGGAATTGAGCGAGATTCCGAGCAGCTGGCGTTCGGAAACATCGCTCGAAGATTACCTGCGAAGATGGGAGATCCCCGGCGTGCAAGGTATCGACACCCGCGCGTTGACACGGCATTTGCGCGAGCGCGGCGCGATGAAAGCCTGCCTGACGAGTGAAGCACTTTCGGAAAAGGAAGCGGTCGCGCGGGCCATCGCCGGGCAGGGTGTGATCGGGATGGACTACGTCCGCGAAGTCAGCACGTCTGCTTCGTATCAGTGGGATGCAGACGACCGGCTCAGCACCGCCTGGTCGGTTGCGAGTGGCAATGCCGATGAAGTCATCCGGCAAAATCTTCCGCCCGTGCGACACCGAGTCGTGGCGTACGATTACGGGATCAAGGAAAACATCCTGCGCCGCCTTCGCCAGAACGGTTTCTCGGTCACCGTCGTGCCAGCCGCCACCACGGCCGATGAAGTCTTGGCTTTGGATCCGGATGGAGTTTTTCTTTCAAACGGACCCGGCGATCCGTCGGTATTGCATTACGCCCACGAATCGTTGCGCGGCTTGTTGGGGAAAAAACCGATCTTCGGAATTTGCCTCGGCCATCAGGTTCTCTGTTTCGCCGTTGGCGGCAAGACCTTCAAACTAAAATTTGGGCATCGGGGCGGCAATCAACCGGTGAAGGATTTGCGCACGGGCAAGGTGGCGATTACATCGCAGAATCATGGTTTTGCGGTGGATGCCGATTCATTGCCGAAGGAGATGGAAGTCACGCATATCAATTTGAACGACGGCACAGTCGAGGGCATGCGGCATCGCGAACTACCGGTCTTCAGTGTGCAATATCACCCGGAAGCAGCGCCGGGCCCGCACGATGCCAGCTACTTCTTTTCCCAATTTGCCGAACTGATCGAACGACAGTAGGTGGATCAAGCGCTCCGCCCCCTCGATGTCATAATGGGCTCGAAAACTTTCGGGGCAAAATAGAAGCATCGCGCGCGGAGCGCCCGATCCACCTCGCAATTGACCGGTTCCCAAATCCGGGTGACTTTGCGACATGTTGTATTCTCCTGATAGAACTTCGAAGTTGTTGAAATTCACCGTCGCCATCAGCTTTTCGGCGGCACTTGTTGTTTCTCCTCTGGCCCTCGCGGCCGAGGAACCGGGCAAAGAGAAGCTCGATGTGGCCGCTGAGAAAACCGTCACCGGCGAAATCGTAGACCTGATGTGCTACGCAGATCATAACGCGATGGGCGAGAAACATGCGTCCTGCGCGGCCAAATGCATCAAAGGCGGCGGACCGGTTGGCATCGTGAGCGAAGGGAAAACCTATCTCGTCGTCGGCGATCACAAGCCGATGAATGACCAGCTCGCGGAATACGCCGGCAAAACCGTCACGTTAAAAGGCAAGCTGGCCAGCAACGGCGGCATTCCCATGCTCGAGAACGCCGAGATCGTTAAGAAGTAACGACTCTTCGATTCGCAGCAGGCGCGCAAGACTAACAGGGATTGCGCGCCGCTTTGCGTACGGACACGTGTTGAGGCGCCCGCTGCGGCGAGGGCCTGTTCTTTGGATTCGGCGCCTGGGCAAGGGCCGCTACATTCTTCAACTGCGCGATCGCAACGCTATGACTTCACCCAGCATGCGCAGGCTGTCGTGGAAGAAGTCAACTTTGCTTCCTTCGTGATGATTCCAACGCACCGGAATCTCCCTCATTCTGAGTTTCGCGCGCCACGCCAGGTAAAGCAGCTCGACGTCGAAACCAAATCCCTCGGTTTTGGCTTGTTCGAGAATCGGCCGGCAAACATCGAGACGGAACGCCTTGAATCCGCACTGGGTATCCCAAAACGGAAGACCCGTTGCAACGCGCACGATAAGATTGAAAACACGACCGCCCTGTTCACGCCGCCAGGGCTGCCGATGGCCGATCAACCGCCGGTCCAGAGCGCGTGAACCAAACGCAATATCCACCTCACCGGCCGTGATAGGTTCAATTAGTTTCGGCGCGTCGTCGATGGGCGTCGACAAATCCGCATCCGAAAACAACCCGATGGGTTTCGTCGCGGCCAGCAAACCAGTCCGCACGGCAGCGCCTTTGCCGCGGTTCGGATAGTTTTCAATCAAGCGGGTTGAAATCGGGCCAGCGGTCGAAAAAACTTCGCGCACGATTTCGGAGGTCGCGTCGGTCGACCCATCGTTGACCACAATGACTTCACTTTCGGGGCTGATCCGGCCGAGATACTCCAGCGTCACGCGGAGACTTCCGCCGATTCGTCCCGCCTCGTTAAAGGCCGGGATCACGATGGAGAAAGGTGGAAGCATGGTCATTCAGCGGTCCAGGGAAAAATGCAAGAACGCGATTCTCCTCAGTGAAAATGCGCTCTATTTGTAGATCTCAATGACCGCTCGGCCGGTTGAATCGACGTGGCCCCGATACATCCCGGCGGTGTTGAAGGGAAGCGAAATATTCCCGTCCTTGTCGATCCCGATCAATCCACCGGCGCCGCCGAGGTCTGTAATTTTAGCGATGACAATTTGCGCCGCCCTCTCCAGCGGCATCGCGCGATGTTCCATTAAAGCTGAGATCTCGTGGCCGGCCACAAGACGCATGAAATATTCCCCGTCTCCCGTCGCCGACATCGCGCAAGTTTGATTGTTTGCGTAGGTGCCCGCTCCAATAATGGGCGTGTCGCCGAGACGTCCCGGTCTCTTGTTCGTATTTCCGCCAGTGGAAGTCGCCGCAGCAAGATTCCCTTCCTGATCCAATGCAACAGCGCCGACCGTCCCATGCCGATCCTGATCGGAAACGACGAACTCTTTTCCGCTCGAGCGGGCGTCTGCTTCCGCCTTCTGCACGCGCTGCAGCGCCTGCCATCGTTCCGCGGTGTAGAAATATTCTTCGTCGACCAGCTCGGCGCCGATCTGCTTGGCGAACAGTTCCGCACCCTCCCCGACAAACATCACATGAGGCGATTGATCCATGACCGCTCGCGCCAAAGTGATGGGGTTCCTCACGTGCCGGAGCCCACCGACCGATCCAGCCTTCAACGTCTTTCCGTCCATGATGGCTGCGTCCATTTCGTGCGTGCCGGCACTCGTAAAAACGGCGCCTTTCCCCGCATTGAAAAGCGGGTCGTCCTCAAACTCGCGCACCGAGCCGACGACCGAATCAAGGCTTGACCCGCCATTTTTCAAGATATTGTAGCCGGCGTCCAGCGCGCGCTGCAAGCCAGCCCGAAGATCACGCTCGATCTCGGGCGTCATTTTGCTGCGCGCGATAGTGCCCGCGCCCCCATGAATCGCTAGTCCGATCTTCCCATCTCCAGTTTGCATGTTCGTCTTGATTCGCTTTTGACGCATGGCTGACTCGCATCCCAGCTTATTTTTCTTTCCGCGCGCGATTAGGCCGCTGGGAGCGCGACAATACTGGGGATTTTCCTCTTTGCACGTGAGGGAACTGGGGCAACTTCCACCTAAACATGGCCGAAGAGCATCGCAGTCTAGACTCGAGCGGACCCATCCAGACCAATCCGGTCGTTGTGGTGCGAGAGATTGGGCAAAAGGGCCGCGGCTTCCTCCGCGAGATCGGCGGCATGTTCTGGTTCATCATCCAAACTGTCACGGACACGATGGACAACATGCGGCGCGGGCGCGCGCCCTTCCGGGCTGCGAGTTTTTTTCGCCACACCGAACGCACCGGCGTCGGTTCCGTCCCCCTCGTGGCGATGGTCTCGTTTTTTCTCGGACTGACGATGGCGCTACTGACCGGCTATCAATTGCAACGCTTCGGCACCGAACGGCTGGTTCCGGGATTGGTGGCCATCTCGTTCACGCGGGAGCTCGGACCGCTCATGACCGGGATCATGCTGGCCGCGCGGATCGGTGCAGCCTTCACCGCGGAACTGGGCACGATGCGAGTGTCCGAGGAAGTGGAAGCGATCGAAGCCATGGGCATTAGTCCGCTCCGCTTTCTGGTCGCGCCGCGCGTGCTCGCGCTCTTTTCCCTGATGCCCTGTCTCTCGGTGGTTTCAAGCGTGGCCGCAATCATTGCGACCGCCCTCATCTCCCGCGCTTATTTCAATATCGCTTTCGTATATTTTAACGACCTCGTGCTCAATGCGCTGCTCATGCGCGACATCATCACCGGCGTGCTCAAGAGTTTTCTCTTCGGTCTGCTCATCAGCGCGATCGCATGTTATCGCGGGCTCAACGTCCAGGGCGGGGCGGCAGGCGTGGGCACGGCCACCACCTCGAGCGTCGTGACCGCAATCACCACCGTCATCGCGTTCGACACTGTGTTTAACATCGTTTACGTGGTGTTTTTTCCGTGAGCGCGCCCACTCCTCCCGTAGTAGAACTCCGCGACGTGCGGCTTCAGTTCGACGAAAAACAAGTGCTCGACGGCGTCTCGCTCACGCTGGAACCGCTGGAGCGCCTCGTCATCATGGGCCAGAGCGGCAGCGGCAAAAGCACCATCCTGCGTTTGCTTCTCGGAATTCTGCAGCCCACTGCCGGTTCGATCTTTTTCAAGCAATTCGAAATCTCGCGACTGGAGCGGCGCAAGCTGCAGCAGATTCGGTCGCGGATTGGAATGGTGTATCAGTATTCGGCGCTTCTGAGTTCGCGCAACGTCCGCGACAACATCGCGCTGCCCTTGGAAGAACTGACAGACAAGAGTCCTGACGAGATCGAGCGGATCATCGATCAGAAACTGGAGTTGGTGGGAATGATCGAAGCGAAGTACGAGATGCCTTCCGAGTTGAGCGGCGGCATGCGCAAACGCGTGAGTCTGGCGCGGGCTCTTGTCATGGATCCGGAGTTGATTCTTTTCGATGAACCTTCGGCCGGACTCGACCCTGTGATCAGCTCCGTCATCGATGAATTGATCATAAGTCTCACGGAGAAATCGAAGGTGACATCGGTTATTGTCACCCATGAGATGGACAGCGCGTTTCGAGTCGCCACGAAAATGGCCATGCTCTACCAGGGAAAAATCATCGAAGCGGGCGAGCCGGAGCAGCTCAAACAATCCCAAAATCCGGTCGTGACGCAGTTCTTGAGCGGCAGCACCGAAGGGCCGATTCTGGAAGGAAGTAAAGATGCAGTTACAACGTAATGAAATCCTGACGGGCCTGCTGGTGCTCGCGACGGTCGCGATCCTGACCGGGATCCTTATCCTCCTCGGGGCGCCCGGACTTTTCCGCCCGCTGGTCACCTACCGGATCTATCTCGATAACGCGGCCGGCATCAAACTGGGAGGGCCTGTCTTGCTCGCGGGCCGGAAGATCGGCCAGGTCGAGAAATTGTACTCGCCGGTTTCGAAAGAAGATGCGCAACGCGCGGAAGCCGCCGCGGAAGCGCTCCGCGCGTCGGATCCCAACACGCCGTCCACACCCACACCGAAGCCGAACGCCACGCCAACCCCGGCCGAGATCAAGACGAAATACGAAGCGCGCATCGATGTCCGCGTAGACAAAGACGCGGGTGTCTATAAAGACGCCAAGGCGCGTCTCATTACGCTCGGTCTTCTGGGAGAGACGGCCATCGACTTTACCCAAGGCAACGAGAGCTCCGGCCGCGCCAAAGATGGCGAGATGTTCGCCGGTGAACGCGTGCCCGATTTCGGCGAGGCGGTCGCGAAGATGCTCGATATCGTTAAGCCGGTCGCGGTCGAAGCCACTGGAGCGTTGAAAGAGCTTCAGACGACCGCGCAGAATCTCAGCCGCATCACCGACGAGAACTCGCAGCTGAACATGGCCCTCGCGCAAATGCGCACGTTTGCCGAGAACCTGACCAGCATGACCGCACGCGACAGCTCCATCTCGATCGCGTTCAAGAACATCGAGAAAATCAGCACCGATTTATCGAGCAACGACAATATCCAGATGACGTTGCAAAATTTTCGCGAGTCGTCCGACAAGCTGAAGTCGATCATCGGTGATCTCAGCCAGCTGGGGCCGAACCTCAAAGAGAGCGGCCAGAACGTAAAAGAACTGACCGCAACAGTGAAGACGCAACCGTGGCGGTTGATCTGGCCCAGCACGAAAAAATATCCGGAGGAAAATCCGAACGCCCCGGATACGATCACCGTCAAGAAATCCACCAAAGCGCAACGCCGCCCTTCGCCTTCGCCCTTGCCGCGCACGCGCTGACTGGAGGGACGACCTGAGCCTGCCATTTTTCGAGCGGAGGCCGCCACGTAGGCAATACGTGCGAGGCGCGGCGGAAGGCTGCAACAGATTCGAAACGCGCGTGAAAAATGCCGATGCGAAGCAGCTGCATGTCATCCCGAGCCGCGCAAACGGCGAGGGACCTCGCAATCGAAGTAGCGATCTCCTACTAGAGCGAAACGCAGACCGAAGCTATCGCGGTGGGGAGCGCTTACTGCGGGGAGGGGTTTCGGCTATCAGGACGACATAGAGAATAGGCGAGGTCCCTCGCCGTCTGCGCGGCTCGGGATGACATGCGTTTACGCCCCGTAGCTCTTGGTGAATTTCTTGCGCGATTCCGTTTCGGCCTGAGGAGTCACGGGCGCACTACTCGGCTCGGCAGGGGCTGATGTCACGGATGGTTCAGCCGGCGGAGCTGGCTGCGGTGAAGCAGCGGGGCTCTCACTCCGCGATTGTTGCGACACTTCCACAAACGCCATCTGGAGATTCGAAAGCGTATTCCGCAGGACAGTCGTTTCCTCGTTCGTGAGGTTGCCGCGCGTCTTCTCCTGGATCATCCCGAGCTGATCGATGAACATTTTCGCCAGCTCCAGATTGACTTCGCCCTGCCCGGTTTGCGGATTCGGAATCTGGCCGAGAAAGAGCGCGGCGTTTTGCGCCTGCATCATGACAAATTCAATGAAGCGCTGCGAAAGCTCCCCCGACTGTGTACTGGTCTGGACTTCGGCCATAACTAATTCCCTTTCGGCGCGTTTGGTTTATCGGGCGGCCGCACGGTCGCGAGCACGTACGGTTGTTTTTGAAAATATTTCGCGGCGACGCGTTTCACATCCTCCAGCGTGACCGCTTCCACGTCATGCTCGAGCGTTTTGTAATGAGCGAAACCAAGCCCGTAGAGCTCATCGAGCGCCGCCATGTATCCGAAGGAATCGTTGCTCTGATTAGCGATCTGCATTTGGCCAAGTAATTTCTTCTTCGCGCGGGCCAGCTCGTCATTCGTCAGCCCTTCCGCGGCGAGTTTGTTAATCTCGTCGAGCAATGCTGTTTTCACCCTCTCGATTTCTTGCGGATCCGTTCCGAGATAAAACAAGAACAGCCCGGGGACGAGCCCCTGCATTTGGCTGGCACCGACGTAATACGCCAGGCCCATTTGCTCGCGGATGCGAATAAAAAACCGCGAGCCCAAATCGCTGCTAGCTTCGTCGATCAATTCGAGCGCGTATCGATCCGAACTGAACATGTCCGCGCCACGATAACCGACCATGATCACGCTCTGCGCCTTGTCTTTCAAACTTTCAACGGGGATGGTCCTGGCCAAAGGCGGTGGCTTCGGAGCATCAGTCAGCGCGAGCTGGCCTGATTTCATTCCGCTGAGCGCCTGCTCGAAAATCTGTTTCACTTCCGCGGCCCTGACGTTCCCGAAGACGGAAATGACGCCGTTCCTGGCGACGAGATACCGGTCGCGGAACTCGACCAAATCTTTTTGGGTCAATTTCGCGACCGATTGCACGGACCCCTTGCCGCGGAGCGCGTAGGGGTGCTCGGGAAAAAGCGCCTCGCGCAAAATATTGCGGGCGACGGTCGTCAATTGTTCTTCGTCTTCCTTGATCCCGGCGAGCTGAACTTCCTTTTCGCGCGTGATCGCTTTCTCCGGCATCGTCGCGTTGAGCAAAACATCGGAGAGCAACTCCGCGCCCAATTTGAAATCTGGCTGCGTAACATCAAGCGAAACGCTGAAGCTATTATTGCCGGCATCGCTGCCCATGCTGCCGCCGACGGCCTCGATCGTGCCGGCGATCTGTTCGGCGGTCCGCGTCTTTGTGCCTTTGAGAAGCACCTTCGCCATCAGACGCGTGATGCCATTTGTCTGCGGCGTCTCAGCCAAAAGTCCGCCGCGAAAAACCGCCACCATGGAGACCAGCGGCAGGCGCGGATCTTCACGAACCAGGATCCGCATTCCGTTCGAAAGCTCGATCTTTTGGATCTCCCCCGCGACGATCGGCTTGGTAGTTTCGGTCTTCGCCGCGAGAGCGCCTCTCGGATTGAGGGAGACGATCGTCAGATTATCGCTCGTGAGATACTTGCCCGCGACACGACGGATGTCTTCCGGCGTAATTTCTTGGACAGCGGCGAGATACTCGCGGGTGAAATTGAGGTTCCGCGTCAGGAACCAGTTTGAACCGAGATCCGAGGCCTGACCGCGCATCGTGGTGAGCGATCCAAGGTGATGACTCAGGGAAATCTTCTTGGCCTTGGCGAGTTCGTCGGACGTGACGCCCGCCTGCTTGATCTCTTCAAGGATTTCCAGGACGAGCTCTTGGGTTGCTTCCCGCTTCGCCGGCTCAACCGTTGCGTCGATTCCGAGCAATCCCGGATCACCCGGAGTGTAGGAAAACGCCGAGACACCAAAGGCGAGTCCGGCCTCTTCGCGCACGCGCCGGTAAAGGCGCGAGCTGCGGCCATCACCGAGAATGGTCGAGAGAAGATCGAGCGCTGGAACGTCGGGATGCGTGATTTCCGGAATATGCCACGCGAGCGAAAGACGGGTCAGCTCCGTCTCGAATTCCTGGTGAACGACGCGCTGGCCAAGCTGCGGCGGCTCGGCTGGGATGTAAACCGGCTGGAGCGATTTTGCTGGGTAATCCTTAAAGAAAGCGCCGAGCTGCTGATAGACCGCTTCCGCATCGACATCTCCCACGACGATAAAGGTGAGATTGTTCGGCACGTAACGCGTCTTGTAATACCGCATCACGTGCTCCTGCGTGAGCTGGTTGAAAATTTCCAATTGCCCGATCACGGGCAGCCGATACGGGTGGCGCTGAAACGCGGTCGCGAAAAGCAATTGTCCCGCCATTCGATCGGGATCATCCATGGCCATCGCGAATTCGCGCCGGATCACTTCCTGTTCCTTCGCGTATTCCTCCTGCGGGAGCGTGGAGTTCATCATCGTGTCGGACAAAATCTCGAGGGCGACGCTCGTGCCGGCGTTCGGCACATCGATCCAGTAAACCGTCCGGTCGAACGATGTGTAGGCGTTGATGTAACCGCCCACATCCTGGATTTTTTGGGTGATCGCGCTCGACCCGCGCGTTTTCGTTCCCTTGAAAAGCATATGCTCGAGAATGTGCGACAACCCGGCACCGAGATGCTCGTTCTCGGCGATGCTGCCGGTACCGCACCACGCCTGCACACTAACGACAGGCGCGCTGCGATCCTCCTGCACAATGACGGTGAGTCCGTTGGCCAGAAAGCGTTTTTGCGCAGTACTGGGCGGGAAGATAATGCCGGCGCTGCTCTCGGGCGGGGCGGCTTTAAGATGGGCGGTCAACATACAGGCGAGCACGAGCGCCACGCGCGGCGTGGCTCGATTCAGGAAAGTTTTGGCGCGGGCAGACTAATTGGCACCCCTGGGTGAGGAAGTTTTGCAGGCTCGAACGGTTTCACAAAAGCTTCGTGAAAATCAAAGACGTTCTTGAAATCATCGATCGAATCTTCCTCGGTTTTGCCGAAAATGCCGGCGCCGATCAGGTTGAAGACCATGTGTCCCACGTCCTCGCAGGACCGAATTCCCCAGTACGACAAGACCGTCACGACCATTGGCCCGAATTCTTTCAGCGCGTATTGACGCACGCCTTCGAGTAATTCGGGGCCCGCGACGTGACGCACCGACGCGCCCTTTGTCTTTTTTTGTTGCTTGGTTGTGTAATCGAGCGCATCCCGCAAAAAAACGTACGCATCGCGTTGATAGCGCGGATCGCTGGCGACGATCGAATCAAGAGCTTCGGCGAATCCTATTTTTTGCATGTGTGAAACGCCCGCTCGCGAGCGCCGCCTATGATAAGCACCAACGCTCGCGCGAGCAACTCTCGGGGCTCAATAAGAGCGCGGGAGATGCTGAGCTCAATCCGTATTCAGCGAATGACTGCGTCGCCGCGAGACTTCGAGCCTGCGTCGCGTCAGTCTGCGCACTCGTCCGGTCAGGCCGAGGTGCCATCGCGCGATCCCGAGATGTCCTTGCGCGGTGCCGAGACGCTGTTGCGCGACCCCGAGATGCCTTTGTAATGCCGCCGAGATCGCATTGCGCTGCCCCCGAGACGCCGTTGCATTTCCGCCGAGATGCCGTTGCGCTCCGCCGAGAAACTACCGCACGTCTCCAAGATCAGGTTTACGAGCCACTTACAGACTGAGCATCAGACTAGGAACAGCCTAAAATGGAGCCATCCCACAGCGCAGTATGGGAGAATGAAAATGTTCCTACCCCTATTCCAGACCGATGATAGGCGGAGTGATTACTTTCGCGGCCCTTGAGTTGTAATTTTATCCGGTAATTTTTACTCTTTGGAGGGAGCGATCGCTCCGAAGACAATCATCATGAAGCACGCGTCAATCAGAGCGCCGAGGTCCTCCCTGCTGCGAGTTAGCGGAGGACTAATCGCGTGCCTGATCGGACTGGGTTTGTTGCGGTTCTTTCTTCAGCGCAAAACTGCCGAGCAGATCAGGATTGTTTCCCCCGCGGGAATCGCGACGCTCGAACAAATTCGCCTCGGTGGCGTAGATCAGTGGATTCAAATCCGCGGAGAGGATGGCACCAAGCCGCTCCTGCTTTTTCTGCATAGCGGCCCGGGATTTCCGGAGATGCCGTTTTCACATGTGAATGCGCGGCTCGAGAAAGAGTTTGTCGTCGTCCATTGGGATCAGCGTGGCGCGGGAAAATCTTACTCCTCCTCGATTCCAGAGAGTTCGATGACGATCGAGCAATTCATCTCCGACACGCATGAGCTCGTGCAGCTTTTGTTGAAACGGTTTGGCGCCTCGAAACTATATCTCGTCGCGCATTCGTGGGGATCGATGATCGGCGCGCTCACTGTAGCGAAGTACCCCGAGCTGTTTGAGGCGTACGCGGGAATCAGCCAGGCGGCCAACGCGCCCGAATCGGAAAGAATGATGTATCGCTTCGCGCTTGAGACCGCGGCAAGAGAGGCAAACGAAAAGGCCGCGGCAGAGCTAAGACGGCTCGGTCCCCCGCCGTACGACAACTTTGCGAATTACCGCACGATGAAAGGTTGGGTCCATCACTTCAGGGACACGGGATATACCGAGATCAGCCCGTGGAAATTCGCTCGATTGGCCCTGGCTTCGCCCGCGTATTCGTGGGGTGATTTGTTGCGACTCGTTCTTGGCATGCGCTTTTCCTTTTCCAATCTCTGGCCGGAAGCTTTTTACCGGACGAACTTGTTCACGCAGGTCCCGAAGCTCGATGTCCCCGTCTATTTTTTTCTCGGCCGGCGCGATCGCACCGTCACCGCTTCGGCTGCCTTAGCCGAGCAATATTTCCAGCGTCTTAACGCCCCCAAAGGCAAACATCTGATCTGGTTCGAAAATTCGGGCCACTGGCCGCAATTGGAAGAACCGGAGAAATTCCGCGCCGCGCTCATTGGTCAACTGCACGACTCTACCCCGAAGGCACGCGAATGATGGACCACCAGAGCGCACGAGCGCGTTGATAAAACGTTTTAGCTTCACCGCAGCCAGCCATGTCTTTTCTTGAACTCGGGCTCGACGAAAAACCGCATTCCGGTCACCCCATGCCGAGCGCCTTTGCGTGTTTGGTCAGGCGCCTTTGCACGCTGCCGCACACGAGGTCGCAGAGGTCGAAGATGGTCGGATCGGCGATAGAGTAAATGACGCTCAAGCCTTCTTTCCTCCGGCCCAAAATACCAGCATCGGTCAGCGTTTGGAGATGACGCGAGACATTTCCCTGAGTCAAGTTGGTGGCTTCGACCAGTTCGGTGACATTCTTTTCGCCTTCCTCCAAGGCGAGGATGAGTTTGATCCGGTTCGGTTCGCCCAAGACGCGAAAGCGGGCGGCAATCAGTTCCAGTCCTGGCCCGGTCAAAGCGTAATGCGCAGTTTTTTTGGCCATGGTTCAGAGCGATTTTCCGTTTGGTTTGTCTAATACCTATATTCGCATATAGTCGTATGCATTAAAGATTGTATCATCGACTGAACAATCACAATCAATGCCTTATGAAACTAAAACATGCAATCGGAATACTGGCGGGCGGAGCGCTGGGATTTGCCTACTACTGGTTCATTGGCTGCGCTACCGGCACGTGCCCGCTGAGCAGCAACCCATGGATCAGCACGATCGTGGGCGGAATCTTCGGCGCCCTCTTAACGAGCACGCCCAATCGCACCAATCGTCCCCACCAGGACACGAAATAAAATGGAATCCCTCCAAGTCAGTGAACTGTTGGAACACGCCTGCGCGGCGAAACGGGAAACCTATCTGCCCATCTCGGTCCGCCTCGACGGCATCGGGATACGGGAGGTGAGCGAATGAAACTCGAAAACGCCATTCGTATCCTGGCCGGCACAATGATTCTCCTCAGCCTGGCTCTGGCCCATTGGGTTAATCCCCACTGGCTCTGGCTCGCGGCCTTCGTCGGCGCAAACCTGATCCAATCGGCCTTCACCGGCTTTTGCCCGGCGGAAAAAATCCTGCTCAAGCTTGGAATCGGCCAAAAAGGAGCCAAATGCTGCGGTTGATTCTCATTCTTTCCATCGCAGCGGGAGGCGGCGCGTTACTCGGTTATTTTGGCCAATGCTCGTCGGGCGGGTGTCCGTTGACTTCGACCTGGTGGCGTGGCGCCATCTACGGCAGCGTGCTTGGGCTGCTCTTCTATCTCTCCGGGCAATGCTAATCTTACCAAACCTAGTGAATTGTTAACCCAAAAAAAACATGCTGTTCAAACTATCGACTGACAAAACCGTGAGTGAGACAGCGGCCGCCGTGCAAGCCGCCGTTGAGGCCAATCACTTTGGCGTCATGCAGGTTCACAACCTTAAAGAGACCATGGCAAAGAAGGGCGTGGAGTTCGCCCGTGAATGTCTGATCTTCGAGGTCTGTCAGCCGCAACAAGCCAAAAAGGTTCTCGACCAAAACATGAGTGTCTCCACCGCACTGCCGTGCCGAATCTCCGTTTACGAGGAGAATGGCAAAACGGTTCTGGCTACTTTGAAGCCAACAACTCTTCTAGCCATGTTCAACGTCCCGGCATTGCAACAAGTGGCGCAGGAAGTGGAGGACACGCTGGTTAAAATCATGAAGGCGGCGGCGGCGTGAGTGTGTCGACTGGGCGACGCATCAACACTATATAAGACGAAGCCCGCGCAACATGCCTCCTCACGACCTGCCTTCCGCTTCCCGTTTGACGAGAAGATCGTGGCGCAACGCTTCCGTTTTCGGCTGGCTCATTTCGCCCGGAGGGAGGGATGCATTTCTCGCACTCGGTTTCATCCTGGCGCTCACAGCCTGTCATGCGGAAAAAGACAAAAACCGCTCGGAAGCTCCGCCAGTTGCCGTCCGTGTCGCCGAGGTGACGGATAAGGCGCGGACTTCGAACGAAGAAGTTGTGGGCACCGTCCGCCCCAAGCTGCGCGCGGTCATCGAGGCAAAGGTCAGCGGAAAAATTGAGAAATTGCTTGTCGCGCCAGGGCAGCAAGTGAAAGCGGGCGATCTGCTCGCACAACTCGATGCGCGTGAAATTCAAGCGAAGCTCGACCAGGCGCTCGCCTTGCGCGACCAGGCGACGCGCGATCTTGAGCGCGCTCGGAAGTTATTCGAGCAAAAGATCACAACCCAAGCAGAGTTCGATACCGCCCAGGCGCGCGAGCGCGTCGCGGCCGGCGCGGTGACGGAAACTCAGACGGCGTTTAGCTACACAAAAATAGTGGCGCCGTTCGATGGTGTGGTCGCGCGTAAACTGGCGGACGTCGGCGACCTCGCCGCGCCGGGCAAACCAATCGTCGAGATGGAAGATCCGGCCGCCTTGCGATTCGAAGCCGATGTGCCGGAAGCG
>DASVJK010000011.1:0-32703 GCA_036385955.1 Chthoniobacterales bacterium
GGCTGTCGGGAAAATGGCAGGACTCGCCCATCGGATTATCCGCCACCACGTAGAGAATCAGATCCGCCGAACCATTATTGGTCATCTGGTGCGCTTCACCGGGCTTGAAGATGAAGGCGTCGCCTGCCTCGATCGGGGTCGTTCCATCCTTGTGCCGGACGATGCCTTTGCCTGAAATCACGTGGTAAAACTCCCATTGCGCGCTATGGGAGTGATAGGGGTAGGGAGCTTTCCCCGGAGGGATGCGGCAGATCTCAACATCAAAAGGATGTCGCTCCTTGAGATCCGTCGAGAACGGTTTTCGTCCTAGTGCTTCTGAGACCTGTTTGCCTGCTCCCACGAACTTTCCTTTTGGGGAAGACCAGGATAACTCAGCAATATCCTTCGTGTTTATTTTGTTCATAGTCGTCTTGTCTAAAAGAAAACTCACTTGACCATCTCGATACGCGCTCTCTTGCTCAGCCCGGCCAGCCACTCGGCTTTGCTCTGCGGGCGCCGCCCATCTGTAGCGCGCCGTGTGACGCGCACTAAGAAAGCTTGTACGATGATGTCCTCGGCCAGGAACTGCCGGAAGTCGGCGGCGGTTGCCCCTTTTTGCTTGAGTGCTTGAATTAGCTTCTCTTTATCACCGCCGTAGTGTTGAGCGACCTCCCGGTTCAGGGCCTCATCCACAAAGTGTTCAGGTAAAGTGTAGCCCCGCCGTTGAAATTCTCGAACAATGAGCGCACGGTCAACATCATCGCGAATGCTTTTGCTATAGATCGGATCGAATATAGGCCAGTGGTACGCGGGAGAGCCATCCACGATTGCCACTGTTACCCGAACAATCTGCCCGCGTGCGTCTGTCGCAACTAGGTAGCATGCAATTGCTACCACGAACCGGCAGAGTGCCGATCGCATAAAGGCTTGGGAGAGGAGAATCAAAATATAGGATTCAACGCGCACGGGAACGGATCCCTCCAACCATTTCTCTTGAGCTTTATTTGGAACGATGCACCTAGCTGATGGCAGCAGCTGTGCGGTGACTGGCCATGAGAGAATGGAAATGATCCGGTGTTCGGTAGAATCGCCCCTGAACTGCTAATCCCTCGGTAGCCGGAGATACTCGTTGAGTGGTAAAGACCTCCCTTGATCTGGTTGTAGAGACGGTCGTTTGTTCGCATACGCCTCTGCGGTCTAACCAGAGGAGGACGGCATTCCGTCGTCTATTTCCGACGTTTCTGGGGGGCATTTCATGCAGGTGCTTATACGTCGTAGTACATGACGAACTCGTACGGATGCGGACGGAGACGGAGGGCGTCGTATTCCTTTTGCTTCATCTCGATCCAGTTCGCGACGAAGTCGGCATTGAAGACGTCGCCTTTGAGCAGGAACGAATGATCGGCTTCGAGTGCTTTGATCGCGCCGCTGAGGGAATCGGGAACGCTCGGCACGTTGGCGAGTTCTTCCGGCGGAAGTTCGTAGAGGTTCTTGTCGAGCGGATCGCCGGGATCGATGCGGCTTTGAATTCCATCGAGTCCGGCTAGCAAGAGCGCGGAGAAGGCGATGTACGGATTCGCCGAAGCGTCCGGCGTGCGGAACTCGATCCGTTTCGATTTCGGATTCGCCGAATAGGTGGGAATGCGGATGGCGGCGGAGCGGTTGCGTGCGGAGTAGGCGAGATTGACCGGCGCCTCGAAGCCGGGCACGAGGCGTTTGTAGCTGTTGGTAGTCGGGTTGGTGATGCAGGTGAGCGCAGGGGCGTGCCGCAAAATTCCGCCGATGAAGAAAAGCGCCATTTCGCTCAGCCCGGCGTAACCATTCCCTGCGAAAAGCGGTTTGCCATCTTTCCAAAGCGACATGTGGGTGTGCATGCCGGAGCCGTTGTCGCCGAAGAGCGGCTTGGGCATGAACGTGACGCTCTTGTTGTGCTTCTTCGCCACGTTCCGGACGATGTATTTGTAATACTGCATCCAGTCGCTCATCTGCTTCATCGGCGCGAAGCGGATGTCGATCTCCGCCTGGCCGGCCGTCGCGACTTCGTGATGTTGCCGCTCGATGGGGATGCCCGCCTTCTCGAGCTCGAGGCACATCTCGTTGCGGATGTCCTGCAAGCTGTCGGCCGGGCCGACCGGGAAGTAGCCTTCTTTCGCACGAATCTTGTAACCGAGATTCGGGAATTCTTCACGGGCGCTGTTCCAATGGCCCTCCACGCTATCGACGAGATGGAAAGAGGAATTGCCCGTGTAGCTGTAACGGACTTCATCGAAAATGAAGAACTCGGCTTCCGGTCCAAAGAAGGCGGTGTCGGCAATGCCGGTGCTTTGCAAATACGCTTCCGCTTTTTCGGCAACGCCGCGGGGGTCGCGATCGTACGGCTCGCGCGTGATCGGATCGACGATCGTGCAAATGAGGCTGAGAGTCGGCTCGGCGTTAAAGACATCGATCCACGCCGTGCTGGGATCGGGGACGACGAGCATGTCGCTCGCGTTGATCGCGCGCCAGCCTCGGATGCTCGAGCCATCGAACCCGAGGCCCTCGGTGAAAATCTCCTCGTTGTACTCGGTGAGGGTCGTGGTGAAATGCTGCCAGGAGCCCGGCAGATCGGTGAACTTGAAGTCCACGAGTTTGACCTCGTGGTCCTTGATCATTTTGCTGACGTCGGAAGCGGTCTTGTCTTTGGCCATGGTGAGTTGGGCGTGGGTATCTTAGCTATTAGGGTTTTGAAAGTTGGTCCGCAGATTTCACAGATTTCCGCAGATTATTGATGGGGGAATGCCGTTTGTTCGGAGACATTGCCGGGACTCGATCAGTGCGTTTTGGGAGAGAAACGAGATCTTGTGAATTAGAAATCTGCGCAAATCTGCGAAATCTGCGGATGATTTCCCCTGGGAACTTCCGTGTAAAAAGGCGACACCGCCGGAGCGCGCAATTTTGCGGGTCCGGTAGATTGGGGTGAGAAACATCAGACGGCTTTTTCGCCGATCTCTTCCGTGCGAATGCGCACGGCGTGCTCAACCGGAAGCACGAAAACCTTGCCGTCGCCGATCTTGCCGGTCTTGGCGGCGGCCACAACGACCGCGACGGCTTTGTCGACCATCTCATCGGCGAGCACGACTTCGACTTTCACTTTGGGGAGAAAGTCAACGGTGTATTCGCTGCCGCGATAAATTTCGGTGTGACCTTTCTGACGGCCGAAGCCTTTCACTTCCGTCACGGTCATGCCCTCGATGCCGAGCTCGGCCAGGGCTTCCTTTACTTCCTCGAGTTTGAACGGCTTGATGATCGCTTCGAGTTTTTTCATGTGAAGTAGAGTTGCGGCGGCTGGGTGTTTTTCAATCGTAAAAAGAGTTGGTTCGCCGAATTCCGGATCGATCGCGCGCTCTAAAATTCGAATCGGGGAATCGCCGCACGTGCTGTCTTACCAACGCCGCCGGAAACGTGCAACATCCAAATTTTTGGGGCCAAGACTGTTTGTCACCCCGAGCCGCGTAGACGGCGAGGGATCCCACAGTTGCCTCACCCGCTCGCTTGCGTGGAGGGCACGCCGTCCGTGCCTGCGGCGTTTTAGGGCGCGAGCCATCCGTACTGCGATTGTGAGGTCCCTCACTGTCCGCGCGGCTCGGGATGACAGCAGTTGCGCGCTGGCAGGAGCTCGATGGCTACAGGAGAGATAAAGGGGCATTTCCCATCGCAAATTTGCCGCATTGGACTCGCAGTTTATAATGCGGTCGGATGTCTGCTGATTCCTTCGTTCACCTCCATCTCCACACGGAATATTCCTTCCTCGACGGGGCGGTGCGGATGAAGGAGCTGATGAAAAAAGCCGCGGAATTCGAGATGTCGGCGGTGGCGATCACCGACCACGGGAACCTCCACGGAGCGATCGAATTTTATCAGGCGGCGAAGGACAAGGGCATCAAACCGATCATCGGCTGCGAGGCATACATGGCGCCGGGATCAATCAAGGACCGACCGAATAATCAACGCGACGCGGCTTACCATTTCACCCTCCTGGCGAAGGATGAAACCGGGTATCGCAATCTAGTGAAGCTGATTTCCACGGCGCACCTCGACGGATTCCATTACAAACCGCGGATCGACAAGGAGCTTCTCGCGGCGCATTCGACCGGTTTGATCGGATTGAGCGGTTGCCTCAAGGGCGAAATCAACATGGCGATTCAGTCGGACAATCTCGCCAAGGCGCGGCAGAGCGTGGCGGAATTTCGCGATATCCTCGGCGCCGAAAATTTTTTTCTCGAAATGCACGATCACGGGATTGAGGCGCAACACAAATGCAACCAGATGCTGCCGCGTCTCGCACGAGAATTCGGGCTGGGGTTAGTCGCGGCCAACGACGTGCATTTTCTGGAGCGGAGCCACCATGAGACGCACGATGTGATGGTCTGCATCGGCACCGGCAAGATGGTGCAAGACGAAAGGAGGATGCGTTATCCGCCGGAGCTTTATTTCAAATCGGCGGACGAAATGCGGGCGTTGTTCCCCGACCATCCCGAGGCGATCTCGAATACGCTCGAGATCGCTGGTCGCATCGATCTCGCCTTGGAATTTGGCGTTTCGAAATACCCTGAATACCCGATGCCGGAAGGCAAAACGCGCGAGGCTTATCTGCGAGAGCTTTGTTACAAGGGTCTGCACGATCGTTACGGCGAGCGTGCTGGAACTAATACGGAGTTGATCAAGCGCCTCGATTACGAAATCGATGTGCTCGAAACGGCCGGGTTCGTCAGCTATTTCCTGATCGTCTGGGACTTCATCCATTTCGCGAAACAGCGTGGGATTCCGGTCGGCCCGGGGCGTGGTTCGGCCGCCGGTTCCCTGGCCGCGTACGTCTTGGGAATTACGGACATTGATCCGTTGCAATTCGGGCTCATCTTCGAGCGGTTCTTGAATCCGGAACGCGTTTCGCCGCCCGATATCGACGTCGATTTCTGCAAGGAACGGCGCGGCGAAGTGCTCGAATACGTTCGCCAAAAGTACGGCGAACGCCGGGTCTCACAGATCGTGACCTTTAACAAGATGAACGCGAAGAGCGCCGTGCGCGACGTCGGGCGCGTCATCGGGCTTTCCTACGGAGATGCGGATCGCCTCGCGCGCATGATTCCGGCAGGACCGGGCCAGCAAAACATCACACTCGCGGAATCAGCGGCCGCGAATCCGGAGTTGCGACGCGCGATCGAAACGGAACCGGCGACACGGCAATTGTGGGATCACGCGATCTTGCTCGAAGGGCGGTCGCGCAACTTCGGGGTGCACGCGGCCGGCATCGTCATCGGCGATCGCGATCTTTCGGAATACGTCCCGCTACGCCGCGATCCGAAGGAAAAGGAAGTAATCACGCAGTATCCGATGGGTCCGCTCAACGACCTCGGCCTGCTCAAAATGGATTTCCTTGGCTTGCGAACGCTGACGGTCCTGCACGACGCGGTCGAACTAATCCGGCAACGGCTCCCGGATTTCTCGCTGGAACAGATTCCGATGAATGATGCGGCGACTTTCGCCCTTCTGAACCGCGCCGAAACCATCGGCATCTTCCAATTGGAAGGCGGCATGACCGGTTTCTGCAAACAGTTCGATTTCAAATCGATCGACGACATCATTGCGTTGAGCGCGCTTTATCGGCCGGGGCCGATGGATTTGATACCGGATTACATCAAACGGAAGAAAGGCCTGGCGAAGATCAAATACGAGCATCCGCTGCTCGAGGAAGTCTGCGCGGACACCTACGGGGTGATGATTTACCAGGAACAGGTCATGGCCGCGGCAAGCCGGCTGGGCGGTTACTCGTTAGGCCAGGCCGATCTGCTCCGGCGGGCGATGGGCAAGAAGGACCGCGAGAAGATGGCGAAGGAACGCGCCAACTTTATCCAGGGCTGCGCGCGCACGAACAAGATCCCAGAGAAAAAAGCGAACGCGATTTTCGATTTGCTGGAGAAATTTGCCGGTTACGGATTCAACAAGAGTCACAGCGCGGCTTACGGATTGATCAGTTATCGGACCGCATATCTGAAGGCGAACTATCCGGTCGAATTCATGGCCGGTTTGCTGAGCAACGAGATCAACAACACGGACAAGATTTCGACTTTCGTCGGTGAGTGCAAGCGCATGGGAATTCCGATCCTGCCGCCCGACGTCAACCGGAGTGGATTGAAGTTCAGTCCGGAAATGTGGCAGGGACCTCAGCGTCCCGACGATGATCGCGGCACTGAGGCCGCTCCCACATTAAATGCAATTCGCTACGGCCTGGCGGCGATCAAGAATGTCGGCCAGGGCGCGATGGAGTTGGCCATCAGGGAGCGGGAGGCGAGGGGAGAATTCACATCGCTGGAAGACTTCTGTCGACGGCTCGATTCCCGCATCGCGAATCGCAAGATGCTGGAGAGTCTCGTGAAATGCGGCGCGTTCGATTTCCTTGGGCGCGAGCGGACCGAGTTGTTCGCCTGCATCGATGAGTCGCTCGCCGCCGCAACGGAGTCGCATAAGGACAGAGCCAGCGGGCAGGTCTCGCTGTTCGATGATATGCCGCCGCCTGCCTCGAAGCCGACCATCAAGCGGGTGCTCCCGTGGACCGAGCACGAGAAGATGTCGTA
Source organism: Chthoniobacterales bacterium (assembly GCA_036385955.1). Lineage (GTDB taxonomy): Bacteria > Verrucomicrobiota > Verrucomicrobiia > Chthoniobacterales > UBA10450 > AV80. Next base: position 6,591 of record DASVJK010000011.1, read on the forward strand.
CGAGAAGGAGTTGCTCGGGTTTTATGTCACCGGGCATCCACTCGATGCTTACGCGACGCTGCTCTCCGATGGGAGATATCAAACGATCGCATCGCTGAACGAGTTACCGGATCGCGCGTCTTTCCGGATTGGAGGTGCCATCGTCCAGGTGGACAAAAAGTTCACGAAGAAAGAGGGGAAGCCGTTCGCGGTTGTGATGCTGGAAGATCTTACCGCCACGCTGGAAGTTGTTTTGTGGAATGAAGTTTACGTGAAAGTCGCAGACTCCCTGGTGCTGGGACGAGTTATCGCGGTTCAGGGCACGCTCGATAGGCGGGACGACGCGCTGCGCGCGGTGGCGCAAAAGGCGAAAGTTTTGACGTCGGCCACTACTCCGTCGCGCTCGCCTAACGAGTCGAATGGCAACGGCCGTGCGGACAGCGAAGCGCCGCTGGTCTTGCACTTCTCCCCAACGGCGAGCGCGGACGAATTTCGGCAAGTGCAGGCGGTGCTGGCGGCATCACCGGGAACACGACCGGTGCGATTAATGTTCTGCCGTCCAGACGGGGAATCGTTGCAGATGGAAGCGGGCATCAATTTGCGGGTGGAGATGACCCCGGAACTGCGCGCCAAACTCGCGCCGTGGTTGACTGTGGAAGAGATGGCAAGCGCGATACGCTAGAGCAATCCTGGCAGGCAGGCTGTCATCCTGAGTGAAGCGAAGGACCTCGCACTGACAGATCGGTCACGCTCCGGTGGAAGAAGGCGTTGATTGCAGGTGCGAGGTCCCTGGGCGCGCTGCGCCAGCCTCGGGATGACATTTCGGTCCGCGCTTCACGTCTGTTGACGCCAAAACTTCGAGGCCAACGAGCCGTCACGGAAAGGACGGTCGAGCATGTCCGAGAGTCAGTGTCTTTCCACCCGGCTCGCTGCCATGGCAAATTGGAAATGTCCGCGATGAACCGGCGCGCAGGAGCGTCTCGAGTGGATCGTCCGTGTGCTTTTCACTCAACGAAATCATCCAGTCCGGCGTGAAAAGGCTGCCGAAGAAATCGATCTCGTCTATGCGCTGGCGCGATCGGACTTCAAGGAAATGGGGATTGTTGGTGCCACTGGGTAAAAGTTCGACCCCATCGATGCAATCGTCCGGATCGAGAAGCGTCAGCGCAATCACCGGCGCACTCGGCGAGATTTTGATCGTGATGCCAGCCAGGTTGCGGAAATCAATTTCCCCGCGCGCCGCGTGGCGAACGTTCTTTTGGGCAACCTGCGCGAAATCAATCGTCGCGGTCTGGCCTCCGAAGGTAATTCTCGTTGAAAGCGACGCGCCACCCAAGAGCCTGCCGTTGATCAGGTGTGCGGTGCCGCGCAGTTGCGGGTGGTGCAGCGAATCAGAAATGGTTAGCCGTCCGCTCAAGATCCCATCGACGAATATCGGGCGGGAAAGATAGCGCGGTAATTTCGACAACAAGACTGCAGGGAAACTCAGTGTCGCGGAAAACGGCCCATCGTTATTAAGCGTGTAACCTGATTCCCGCTTCTCGAACTTGTATGGGATCGACCCTTCGAGATTCACGGGATCCGATCCGCGGGCGACCGTGTTTACTTTTCCATTAAGGGTTCCAAGGCTGGCTCGCGTTTCCAAGTCCGCGGAAATGCGCGGCTCATTTCCGAAGATAAGGTCGCGCAGGCGAATGAACGATTTCCCCTCGAGCAATGCAGGTGTTCCATGAACTTCAAGGTTGCCAGACGCCTGTCCTGACATTTTCGGCTGCGTTGTCACAGCGCCTGCCAGTTCCGCGAGGTCCGTTGGGTCGAGGGTGACGTCGAGATCGAAATTGGGATCGTCGCTCAACGCAGCCAACCAATTGCCCTGCGTGTGCAGTTTCGAGAGAGATAATGGGAGGAAAATATTGCCTTGCAGCCTGGGCTTTCCGTTCAAATCCAAATGAAGCGTCTGCAATTGGAAATAATCCTTCGCTACCGTGACGAAGGCACTGAAGGCGGCGTGCTGATTTGAGAGATTGAATTGCCGGAAGAAAATATTGTCCGGCGAATAGTCGCCTTCGAATTCCGCATCGAAGGGGATGACGGGAGACTCCAGAGGATGGAGGCCGTGTCCGCGCGCGTGAAACGTGCCCGAGTGCGTCGCCTCTGTTCCGTTTCCCGTCCAATTCAAGTCGAGGCCCCCGCCAAATTGAACCGCCTGCAGCGTCCCCGGTATCAGAGCAGCGTAATCCGCGACATCAGCGACGGAACTTGTGAAAGTGAACGAGTAGCTGCGATCGGCGGCCAAATCCAGGCTCGCCTGGCCCTGAAAAAAATCGTTCTTACGACGGAGCTCGAACTGCACAATTTCGAGCCGTGATTCTTTTAAGCCAAGCTTTACGCTTAGTGATTCGAAGGGCGCTCGAAACAAGATGAGCGAGTTGCCCGAGACCGAAAGTTGGCCCGCAAGTTTTCGCTCCCGAGCGTTGACGTTCCCGATGATGTCGATTTTGCCCGCAAAATCGGAGGGGCTCTCTCCAAAAAGACGCGCGAAATCGCCAAGATCCTTGATCGACGCTGAAATGTCTCCGTGGAAATCGGGATTCAGCCAATCCGACCATTTCTGGGGCAGGGCCGATTCACCGCTTAGAGTAAACTGATTATTGCGCTGCTTAACGAAAAGCTGCTCAACGTGCACTTGGCGGTTATAGAGCGAGGCGCCAATCATGATCGTATCCGCCGTCCGGTCGCGCCACGTAAGTCCGGTGACCTCAGCCCAAATGGTGGCAGCCGCTTCCCGAAGGTTCGCCGCTTCCCCGCGGAAAGTGAACTTGCAGGCGTGCAATGTCCCGCTGGCACGATCCGTCAGCTCGAGCGCGTCGGACATTTGTGCGAGAGAGATTTCGGAGGCGGTCCCAGCCGCATCCCAGGTTCGTTTGTCCGCGCGATCCTCGCTGGAAATACGGGCGTGGAGTTTTCCTCCAAACGCATCCATGGCCATCTCCAGATCAAGCCGGCTCTCGCCGATGTGGGAGAGGTCGATGCTGACCGCCTCGAGGTCGAGCCCGCGCGTGAGCGTGAGCGCGCCGACCGTGAGCCGGCTCTCCAGCCACGAAGTCGCGCCGCGGAGCTGCGAAAAGCTTTTGCGAAACCAGGGCGATGCGATCGTGATGTCACTCGCACTGAAAACGCCGGCTTCGATTTGGGCGCCGGAAAGCATACCGTTGTGCAGATCGACGATCGCGTCCCCATTTTCGACATGAAGCTCCACTCCTGAGAGTTTGAAATTGTCCGCCAGGAAATCCTCGAGGATTCGCCAGGCGAAACGTTGTGGCGCGGGCGGAGGTTGCAGATTTCGGCGGATGTCCACACCGATTGCTTCCACCGTAAGGGAACGGAGGAAGCGGCCGCGCGATCGATTGAAGATGGCAGCGAAATCCAGATCAAGTTCGACACGGGAGGCTTCGACCATTACGCGAAACGGGGCGTTCGCTTGGCTGGCGATTTGGAGCTTGTGCACGACCACGGGACGCAGCAGCGGCGCCTCGATTTTTCCGAACTCAATGCGCAACCCTTCTTGCCGCGCGGTGCGCGCGATCCACAGGCGCAATCCGCCTGCTACCACCAATGGCGTCAGGCAAACGGCCAGGACGCCGGCGACAAGCAGCGAGCCGCAAAAAAGGAGGAGAAATTTCTTGAACCGCATTTGCGTCCCATTGCTTTAGCGGGAAACGAAACGCGCTGAAAGCGGCTTCTCAGGATCAAATACTTTAGCGGCGGCCTCTGACCGCCGAACGCGCGGTCAAACCAGGTGACGTGCTTTGGCAACGTTCCTTTCGGCGGTCATAGACCGCCGCTATAGAAGAGGGCAATCGCGCGCCCCTATTCTTTCACTGGCGGGTTTTTGAAGACGAGATTGAAATGCCGGCCGGCCTGCACGCGCTCGTCGAGCTGCTTTTGCAAGGCTGTTTCCGCTTCGACCAGAATCCCGCTCTCGGCGGCTTTCCGGCGCGCGAGATCGGGGAGTGCTGCGAGCTCATTCTCCAGGTCGGCCGCCGAGATTCTATTCCAAAGGCCATTTTCGAAAGCGAGCACTTCTGTCTGTTTTTGTTCGACACCAAGAATCGACGCGTGTGGCAGCCGGACCGTGATTTCATCCGGGCGTACGTCCACGGCGACGTCTTGCTGCAAATCGAAGCCGGCTTTGGCCGTAAACGTGCCGTGCAGCTTCACCCGCTTCGTGCTCCCGGCCCACGTGTGGAGCAATTCGTGTTCGACTTCGATTTGCCGGGAGAGAATCCCCAGTTCAGCCGCGGCGGTTGTTTTCTCCAGGTAGACACGGTTGTTGATCGTGATGCGAGGGTGCAGGTGCGCGACTTCCACAAACGCATCGCGCACGTCGCGGCCGACGCGTTCAAGTTCCGCGGTGCTTTGTTTTGCACTGCGCGCGGGCCAGCTCTCCAACCGGAGAAAAATGATTGTGAGCACAGCGGCGCCGATTAAGACGATCAACGTCAGGGCGAGCGGCCAGGAAGATCTTCGCCGCGGTTCAAGCGATGCCGGGTTCATGGAAGCATGTCCCAAAAAAAGTACCGCCCCCCACGTCCGATGGACATGAAGGGCGGCTGTTCCCCCCAGAACATTTTTGAAACTGTCGACCAATAATCGAGCTTGCGCCCGGTGGCAAACAATTTCGTGATGAACTTATGCGACGCAATGGGGGGAATGCAATAAGATGTTTTAATGAAATTAGGGCTGCGTTATCAGACGACCTACCGTTACGAGGAAGCGGTCGGTTTCTCGCCGCACGACGTTCGCCTCTTTCCCCGCAGCGATCGCTTCAGCCGCGTACGCCGTCTGGATTTCACGACGATGCCGAAAGCGACCGTGCGATTTTCGCGCGATGTCTTCGAAAACACCGTCGCTTCCTGTTTTTTTCCAGAACGGTCGAAGGAGTTGGAGTTCCGGCTCGCGATCAATCTGGACCTGGACGAAAAGGATCCGTTTCATTTCATACTGGAGAATGACGCGGTCGAGACGCCGTTTGAATATGAGGCGGCGATTGCCAAAATACTCGCGGCTTACCAGGAGAGGCGCACAAAGGATCGGCTGGTCGTGCCAGGGTGGGAGCCGCCGACCAGCAGAAAACGCCGGGACACGGTCACGACGCTGGTCGAGCTCAACAAGGCGCTGCATGAATGCATCGGCTACGAGCGACGCGAAGAAGGCGAGGCGCTGTCACCTGCGGAAACTCTGCGGCACGCTCGCGGCGCCTGCCGTGATGTGACGGTGTTGCTGGCGGAGATCTTGCGTCAGACGGGATTCGCGGCGCGCCTCACGAGCGGTTATCTGCGCGAGAGCGATGCGGAGATGCGGCGGGCGGAAGGTTCGTTACATGCGTGGACGGAAGTTTTTCTTCCGGGCGCGGGCTGGATTGGTCTCGACGCGACCAACGGTGTTTTCTGCAATCATAACTTCATCGGTGCCGCGGTCGGCCTGACGCCGGCCGACATCACGCCGATTAGTGGAATTTATTTTCACAAGAAACGAATTTCTGCGCAGATGACAAGTCGGCTACAGCTGATCAACTTGTGAGCGGCGCTCGCGGAACCAGGCAACGCTCGTATGGCGTGTTTCGCGTGAGTGCTCGTCATCCCGAGCCGCGCAGACGGCGAGGGACCCCGCAATCGAAGTGCGGGTCACTTGTGCGCCACAGTGCGGCAAGCGTGGGCGGCGCGCCCTTCGCGGGGAGCGGACGGGTGAGCTTGTGCGTGAGGTCCCTCGCCGTCTGCGGGGCTCGGGATGACGGCTCTAAAGGTGAATGAGGGATTCGATGATTTGTTATGCTCGCTGACGTGCAGCTCCGGAACTTTCGCTGCTTCGAATCGCTCGGGATCGAATTTTCTCCGGGGTTCAATTTTTTTATCGGCCGAAACGGGCAGGGGAAAACTTCGATCCTGGAAGCCGCTTGCGTTCTTCTGCGGCTGCAATCACAACGCAGCTCCACGCTCGCGCCCATTGTGCGCTTCGGAGAAAAATCGTTTGCCGTTTCTGGCCGCGGCGAAGATCACCTGCTGGAATTCCGCTACAGTCCGCTCCGTCGAAAAACTGCTTTCGATCATGTCGAACAACGTACGCTGGACGAATACCTTCGAGTTGCGCGTGTCGTCTCGTTTGCAAATACGGACATTGAACTCGTCCGCGGCGGTTCGGAAACGCGGCGCCGTTATCTTGATTTTCTCGCCGCGCAAATTGACCTGCCCTACCGGCCGACTCTCCGAGCATACGAACGCGCTCTTCGCTCACGCAACGCACTTCTAAAATCGCACCATCCGCGTCCGCGCGAGGTTGCGGCGTATGACCCGCCGCTGCTGGAATACGGTGCGAAGTTATCGGCGATGCGAGCACGGCTAGTCGAACGACTGGCTCCACTCGCAACCGCCGCGCATCGCGAGATCAGCGGGACCGGCGAAAGATTGGAGCTCGAGTTCTCGCCGGGAAATAGTGACAATTTCGCGCGTGATCTGGCAGATTCCCGCGCGCAAGAGTCGCGTCTTCGCCAGACGGTTGTCGGTCCACATCGCGACGACATTCAGATTCTCGTAGAGGCAAACGCTGCAAACCAATACGCATCCGAGGGTCAGCAGCGCACCGTCGCGCTCGCGTTGAAGATCGCGCAGTCGCGAGTCTTCATGATGGAAGAGGGCACACCGCCGCTGCTCTTGATCGACGATATTTTCGGGGAACTCGATCCGGTGCGGCGCAATTCGCTCTTGCAGCATTTGCCGGCCGAGGCCCAAAAACTCGTCACGGCTACGACCATGCAATGGCGCGAGAATGGCGTGGAAGGGCCGGTTTTCGAGTTGAAGGATGGCCGACTGCATCGGTCGGCGTGACGCGCCATCCCAATCTCGCGCTTGCGGAGAGTGGTTGCGCGTATTCTACTTGCCCATGCGTAACCTCGGGGATGGAATGCCGCTGAGTCTGGCGGGTTCGCTGCTGGTCGCTCATCCGAATATGCTCGACCCCAATTTTCGCCGGGCCGTGCTCTTTGTTTATGAGCACGATTCGAACGAAGGAGCGGGCGGCCTCATTATTAATCGCCCTCTCGATAAACAAGTGGTTGATTTGGTGAACGAGGCGCCGCCGGAGGGTCTCGCCGATGTGCCGGTGTTTCTCGGCGGTCCGGTTGGGAAGAATCAGTTGATGTTCGCCGCCTTCGAATGGGAAGCGGGAGAGGGCCTGAAACTCAATCACAATGTCGGAGTGGACGAAGCGCATCAACTTGCCGGCGAGGATCCAACGTCCATCCGGGCGTTTGTCGGTTATGCCGGTTGGAGCGCGGGCCAGCTCGAAGAGGAGATGAAGCAAAAGGCCTGGATTTTGCAGCAGCCAACGCGCGAGGCGCTCACTCCCGACCGCTTGCCGAAGCTTTGGTTTGAGATCATGCGGGGTCTCGGACCGTGGTACAAAATGCTGGCCGCCGCGCCGGATGACCCATCATTAAACTAGCGATTCATGATTCATGATTCGTGAATGGTGATAGGTAAATTCAGCTAGTCACGCTGCTCGGTTTCCACTTATGACTAGTCACCGTTCACCAATCATCCGCTAACTTCATGATCATCGGCGTTCCGAAAGAAATTAAGGAGCAGGAGAATCGAGTCGGCCTCCTGCCTTACACGGCGCAACTTCTGACTCGACGAGGGCACACAGTCTTCGTGCAGAAGAGCGCGGGTGTCGGCTCAGGTTATCCCGACGAAGATTACGTCCAGGCCGGTGCGAAAATCGTCGAGAAAGCGGACGACGTTTTCGGTCAGGCCGAGATGATCGTGAAGGTAAAGGAGCCACTCAAAGCGGAGTGGGGTTTGTTGCGCAGGGGCCAGATTCTTTTCACTTATCTCCACCTTGCCGCGAGTAAAGAGCTTACAGACGCGCTGCTCAAATCCGGAGTCACGGGCGTGGCCTATGAGACGATTCAGGTGGGCAACAAATTGCCGCTGCTCGAGCCGATGAGCGAGATCGCCGGGCGCATGTCCATCGTGATGGGGGCGTATTACCTGGCGAAACATAATGGCGGCAGCGGCGTTCTGCTCGGCGGTGTGCCCGGAGTGTTGCCGGGAAAAGTGGTTGTGCTGGGCGGCGGAACCGCTGGCGTCAATGCGGCCCGAATGGCGGTTGGACTTTGCGCCGATGTCACCATCCTCGAGGTGGACGGAGAGCGGATGCGCTTCCTCGATCTGACCATGCCGAATGCGAACACACTTTATTCCAACGACGCGCACCTGAACGAATTGATGCCAACGACGGACCTGTTAATCGGCGCCGTGCTAGTTCCGGGAGCCAAGGCGCCGAAGCTCATCACGCGGGCGATGTTACAAGAAATGCGACCGGGCAGCGTGCTCGTCGACATCGCGATCGATCAAGGTGGTTGCGTGGAAACATCGCGCCCGACCACCCACCTCGATCCCGTTTACGTCGAGGAAGGCGTCACCCACTATTGCGTGGCCAACATGCCGGCAGCCTATGCGCGAACGTCCACACAGGCGCTGACAAACATTACGTCACGCTATGTGGAACTGCTGGCTGATCTCGGATTGGAAGGCGCTTGCAAGAAGGTGCCCGCGCTCACTGGTGGCATCAATACGCGCGACGGTCGGATGACTTATGCGGCGGTCGCCGAAGCGCACGGATTGAAATACGAAGCCCCGTTTTGAATTACGGAACGGGAGAAAGAATCAGGATAACAGGAATGAGAGAGGGACGGAGAAAAGAACAGGATTGCGCTTCCTGTTTAAATCTCGGCGGCAATCGGGCTCCGTGCTTTCCTGGTTTTCTAATTTCGTTTTCTTAGGAAGGACTTCAGCAAGGCCGAAAAGTTGCGTTGCTCCGATTCAAGCTTTGTCCCAGTATAGGAAACCAATCCACAATTATGAAAAAATTAATCTGCATTCTGGCCGGTGCCGCGCTCCTCGGGGCGTGCGAGCAAAAGACCGATGTTGTTACCCCGGCCGCTTCGCCGGCTCCGGAGAAGAAAACCGAGAACACCACGACAATCGTAAAGCCTCCCGAGAGCACAACGAGCAGCCTAAGCGCGGTTCCAACGCCAGCCACAAGCACCGAGACGAAAACGGAGTCCACCACCACCACTACTACTTCGAGTCCGAGCCCGTAGTTTTACGGGCTTTAGTCGAAGGTCTTCCCGTGGCATTTCCGCGGGAAGACTTTTGCTGTACGGATGTGGGGACAGTGTTGGCAATTATCGATTTTGACCGATGAGCTCCACAGCGTGCAGATTGCTCTTTCCAACAACGCGACGCCTCACCCTGACGTCGCAGTTCGCCCGCGTGCGGACAGAGGGTCAGAACGTTCGCGGCCGATTGTTAATTCTTGGATTCCTGCGCACGGAGAGAACCGGACATTTTCAGGCAGGCTTCGTCACGTCGAAGAGGATCGGCGGGGCCGTGGTGCGAAATCGTGTGCGGCGACGGCTGCGTGACATCGTTCGTACGCAACAAGGGAGGTTGCGGGAAGGTTTTTGGTTCGTTGTGATCGCCCGTCCGGCGGCGGCGCGCGCATCTTATCGCGCGCTGAAAGATGAGTGGTTGCACCTCGCGGAGCGCGCTTCTATTCTAGCGCCCTGATGCTCTTGCTCGTGCGCTTTCTGATTCGTGGTTATCAATTGCTCGTTTCGCCTGTGTTGTCTTTTCTTGGTGGACCGGGCTCCGGATGCCGTTTCCAACCGACGTGTTCGGTCTACTTCCTGGAAGCGCTCGAGAGACACGGTTTTCTTCGCGGAACGTGCCTGGGATTGCGGCGCCTTTGTCGCTGTCATCCCTGGGGCGGACAGGGTCACGATCCCGTGCCGCATTCTCACCGCGGAGAGGGACGGAACGTAGCCGCGCGTTTTGTCTGTGAATAGCCTCTCGGGGAGCGCTTATGGATCGACAAGCATGGATTGCCATCACCGCTTGCGTAATTGGGTTCGTTGCGTTGCAAATCTACAACGCAAAACATGCGCCGCCGCCGCCCGTGCGGGCAACTGTCTCGCCGACGCCGACCGCGGCGCCAGAAAATCAATCCTCGGCCTCTGCTTCGCAGGCGCCGTCAGTTAGTCCTGCTCCCGGGGCGACCCCAACGCCTTCGCCCGTTGCTTCCATTCCGGCCTTTGCCGAAAAATCGGAGACGCTCCGGAACGCGGATGTTGAACTTCGCCTAACAAATCGGGGCGCGGGGATTAGTGAAGCCGTGCTACTCAAGCATGCCGTGGAAAGCGGCCAGCAGGTTGTCTTGAATTCGACGGATCACACGCCGATTGGCGCAATCGTCGAGCAACCGGCAGCCCCTGCACTGCCCGAGTTTGCGATCGTGCGCGGGGATGATGGGAGCGTGCAGTTCGACCGCAAAACCCCCCAGGGCGTGAACGTCCGCAAGAAATTCTTCTTCCCTCCGACCTTGGAGAAAAAAGACAACTTCATTGCAGAGATGGATGTCGATTTCCGGAACGATGGGGAGCAGCCTTACAACAACGCCGGCTATTTCGTCTCACTCGGTTCGACGCGGCCCCTTCATCCTCGTGATATGCCTGCATACACCCGTCTCGTCTGGTGCATCGACGGCAAAGTGAAGGCGACCGACGTGAGTTGGTTCGCCGCGCAGAATTATCCGCTCGTTGGAGTCCAAAAACGCGAGGCGCAGCCGACGTTCCAGGAAAAGGTGAATGGCGCGGAATGGGCCGCCATGACGAACCAGTTTTTCACCACCATTATCACAGCCCTCAACGGGAAAGCGGGCGAAGTCTGGGCGCAGCCCTTCGATATCAAGCGCGCCGATGGTCCAAGCCTACGGGGGATGGATGGCGCGATGGAAATGCCGGGGTTTCAGCTTCAGCCCGGCCAGACGGCCACGGCGCGCTTTCAACTTTACGTCGGGCCGAAGCTGTACGGCCGGCTCGCGAAGCTCGAGCACGACGAAGCAGAGATCATGAACTTCGGGATGTGGAAGTTAGTGAGCCAGGCGCTCCTGAATTTCATGAATCTCCTCTACAGCATCTTTAATAACTACGCGGTCGCCATCGTCGTTTTGACCGCCTGCGTGAAAGGCGTTCTCTGGCCCCTTCAGAACAAGGCGAACAAATCGATGCGCAAAATGTCGGCCCTCGCTCCCAAAATGAAGGAGCTGAAGGAAAAATATAAGGACGATCCAACCCGGATGAACCAGGAGGTCATGAAGCTCTACAAAGAGCACGGTGTGAATCCGGTTGGTGGCTGCCTGCCAATGATGATCCAGATTCCGATTTTTTTCGGATTATTCAGTATGCTCGGGCAGGCAGCGGAACTCCGAAATGCATCGTTCCTCTGGGTGCGTGATCTGTCGCAGCCGGATACTATTATTACACTGCCGCTGCCGCCGATAAACCTAGGTTTGTTCACGCTCGGACCCATCCCGATCAACATCCTGCCGCTCCTCATGGGAGCGACGAACATCTGGCTCATGCGCATGACGCCGAAGACGGGCGACAGCACGCAACAGCGCGTCATGATGTTCATGCCGCTGATCTTTTTATTTTTCTGCTACAATTTCGCGGCGGCGCTGGCATTATATTACACGACGCAGAACCTGTTCACGATTCTGCAGCTTTATCAGAACCGGAAACAGCCGTTGCCGGTCCTCGAGAAAGTTGCTCCGGCAGGGAAGAAGTCGCGCAAAGGACGACCATGACGCCCAAGGAATTACTCGACACGATTCTCGGTTATCTCGGTTTCGTCGTGCAAATCGACGAGACGCAAAGCGAAGGCGGAAATCCGACCTTGCAGATCTACATGGAGGAAAGCCACACGTTGATTGGCCGCGATGGTGAGACCCTGGAAGCGATCCAATTTCTGCTCAACCGCCTGATTCAATCGAAAGACAAAGACGCCCCCAAAGTGATCGTCGATTGCGAGCATTACCGCTCGATGCGCGAGGATCGCATCGTGCAGCGGGTGAGGGAACTGGCCGAGCGCGTTCGCATTTCCGGTCGTTCCCTGCAGCTCGAGCCGATGAATTCCTACGAGCGGCGAATCGTGCATAACGCGTTCAAGGACGATCCCGATGTCGCGACGTGGAGCCCTTCGGATTCCGCGCGGATCAAGCAGATCACGCTCCTGAAGCGCCAGCCGAAACACGAACCGGCACAGCAGCAGCAGCAGTAGTAGCAGCGACGTCGCAAGCCTGCCATCCCGAGCCGCGCAGACGGCGAGGGACCTCCCAATTTCTCGGGTTATTATCCAAGGCAGAATAAGCGCCACCTCAGCGCCAATGTTGCGCGTCCGAAGGTTGCAGACGCGCAAAATGCTGTTGCGAGGTCCCTCGCCGTCTGTGCGGCTCGGGATGACAAGCTCGCGCGCTCGAGCTAATTCAAGCCTCGAAGCGGAACACGATTTTCCCGCCGCGCTTCCCCTGCGACGCGTGTGTCACCGCGGCCTTCGCCTCGGAGAGCGGATAGGTCTTTTCCACCTTCGTGCGCAACAGTCCGCGCTGGGCCATTTCGAAAAGCGGTGCAAAGGTTTCTGCGCGTTGCTTCGCCGTGGCGCCGTCGTACCACTTGTTTACCCAGAATCCGGTGAAGCGTAGGTTCTTGAAAATCAGCATTCCGTTTGGAATGCACATCGGCTGCAAGCTCATTGCTCCGTACGTCACCATCGTCGCTTCCGGCGCCAGCGTCTTCGCCATCCGCAGCGCGTTCTCCCCACCGACCGCATTCAAAGCCAATCGAATTGGTGCGCGCTGCGTTTGCGCCGCCACCTCGTCGCGGAGGTTCTTGCCATCCACCAAAACCACGTCGCCGCCCTCGGCCCGAAGTTCCTCAACGAGTTCCGCGCGTCGAACAATATTGACGGTCTTGTATCCGAGCTCGCGCGCGATCTGAATGGCGCAACGTCCCGCCGCCGAATTCGCCGCGTTCTGAATCAACCAGTCGCCGGGCTGAAGCGAAACAAAATCGTGGAGCATTCGCCACGCAGTGATCGGATTTACCTTTAACATTGCCGCCTGGATCGGTTCGATTCCCGCCGGAACCGAGACGAGCTTCTCCGCCGCGACTGCGCACGCCTCACGCCACGTCCCCAAACCGTGCGGCAAAATCACCTGAGTCCCGACTGTGAGATTCCGAACGGCGGATCCCAGTTCAACTACAGCTCCAGCGCCCTCCATTCCCGGTGTCGCCGGCAGTGTCGGACGAACTGGATATTTGCCCTCGATCGCATTCAGGTCGGCGGGATTAATCGGAGCCGCTGCCATCTTTACAATAACTTCGTCGGGCGCCGGTTCTGGCCAGGGTTGGTCGACAATTCGCAGGACTTCCGCCGGATTTCCGTGCGTTTCGTATATCGCGGCCTTAGAACTTTTGGTCATAAATGCCGCAGTCGTTTCATCCTACATCGAACGATCCTGCCAGCAATATGCAAACCGGCGCGCGCGTGGCCCTCGCTGGGATGATCGTGAATGTCTTTCTCGCCGCCGCGAAAGTCACAGCCGGTCTGCTCGGAAACTCTTATGTGTTGATCGCAGATGGGATCGAATCCGTGCTCGACATCGGAGGCTCCGCGGTGATTTGGGGCGGCCTCAAATTCGCCTCGCGGCCACCCGATGCGACGCATCCCTACGGCCATGGAAAAGCCGAGCCAATGGCAGCTGGAATCGTCGCGGTGGGTGTACTCCTGGCCGCACTCGGCCTGGCGATCCAGAGTGTGCGAGAAATTTTTCTGCCGCACCATGCACCGGCGCCTTTCACGTTGATCGTTTTGATCGTCGTGGTTGCCGTGAAGGAATTCCTCTATCGATCCGTGATCCGCCTCGGAAAGAACGTGGAAAGCACGGCCGTTCAAACCGACGCGTGGCATCATCGGGCGGACGCGATGACCTCGATCGCCGCTTTCATCGGCATTTCAATCGCTTTGATCGGCGGCGAACGCTGGCAAAGCGCGGATGCCTGGGCTGCGCTCTTCGCCTGTGCGATCATTGCGGCGAACGGCTATCGCCTGCTTTTCCCGGCCTTGCACGAGATGCTGGACACCGCGCCGCGCGGCGAAATAGTAGCCATTATCAAGAGAGCGGCGATTTCGGCTCCGGGAGTTCTTAACGTTGAAAAATGTCTTGTCCGCAAAATGGGTCTTTCATTTTACGTTGATCTGCATGTTGGCGTGGACGGCGGAATTTCCGTGCGCGATGGGCACCGCATCGCGCATCAAGTAAAGGACGCGATCAAACGAACCGATTCGCGGATCGCCGATGTTCTCGTCCACGTCGAGCCGGCAGATTCGTAAGGTGGAGCGCTCGATCCACCATCGAGCCGTCAGATCAAATCGACGCGCAAAAGTTTGTCGAGCGCCGACGTAAGCGACTGTCGGGCGAGTGCTGCACGCTGACGAAAAGCATTTAAACGCATTAGCGCGCCTGGATGTGTCACCAGATAGAGCGCGAGATGGCCGAAGTTTGTTTTTTGTTTCTCCAGGTCGAACAACACGTTCGGGGGAGCAGGGAACGGTTCCGATGGTGTATCGCTCATCACCCGCAACGACAGCATCGGGACCCGGTGAGCCGCGCACGCCGCCGCGATGAACTCCGTTTCCATATCGACAGCCGCAGCGCCACTTTCCGCCGCCCAGCGATCGCGCTCGGATTTTGAATCAATGACCCCCGGCACGGTTGCCAGTTTCCCCACGAAGAGCCCAGCGTGCGCGAAATCGAAATGCGGGGAACCCAAGAGCTCCGGGCTCGAGAAATTTTCCGAGAGCAGCAAATTCCCGATCTGCAATTCCTCGTCCAGTGCTCCAGCAAACCCGGCGCTTATCAAGTATTTGAACTGTTGCTGGCGCAGGAAATTTTCGATGTGCGCCCGGCAACTTTTCTCGCCGACGCCGGTGTGAAAGACCGCGACCGACCGGCCGTGAATTTGGCCGCGAATGCTTTCTACGCCTTCGCGAGCGTAAATAATTGGCTTCGTGAGCAAGCGCACGAAGTCTGAACTTTCCGCGGGTAAGGCGAATGCAATCGCGATCATCGGACCGCCGGCGCTCACGGATTCGGAGGCCGAAACGCTTGGGTAATCCGCACGTAGATATTTACTCTTTGTTTGGCGGTGGGCTTTTCTTTTCGCGGCGTCGGAGAGGAAAAATCCGCCTGAGCGAGCGGTGAGAGCGCGTGCCGGAATTCGTCCTCCCGGCTGGCGGGAAGGTCTGCCAGGACAGTGATACCCGTATCGTCAGCCGGAGCTTTCGCGGCGGAGCCTCCGCATTGGGTCGCAAGCATGACGACGTTGTTGGCGAGCGCTTCGTGATCGTTGGCAGAAGCAGTCAGACGGATTTCGTTGGCTTCGAGGGTGGGTGGAGGCAAAGCGTTCTCGGCCGTCTTCTGAAGCGAAGTCGCGAGTTGCTGGCGAATGGCCAATTCCCTGGCGCGGAGATCGGCCGGCATTTCCTGTTTTTTCCTGCCGATGATAAATGCGATCCCCACGAGTACATTGATCAGGACCAGAAGGGCGAAGGCGGTGGCTACGCGCCGTCCTAGTTTTCCACTCGGGAGCGATGGAATGTCTATATCCTCGCTTTCGCCGATGACTTCGCGCGATCCACGGGAGCGCCGGTGCATTTCACGTGCGATGGCGAGTTCGCGTTGCAACTGAGGGTCGATCGCGAGTCTCTCTTCGAGCTGCGCGTGTTCCTCCGCGGCGAGATTTCCTTCCAGATAATCGAACAGTTTTTCCGGATTCATGGGCCAGCGGCAAGACCGTCATGCGGAGCAACCTCATGCGCAAATCGCACAGGCAAACAATTGAGGCTGTTGGCGTGGCGTTACCTTCGGCTGTTGCTCTTTAGCCTCGTAGAAATAGATTACCACCCTCGTGGATGAAGACGGCAAGGCACTTACTCAAGGGCGTCGGCGATGGGGCCGACTGGTTGGGCGGGCTCTGCTCGTTTTGCTCGCAATCGTCCTGATATTTCACCGACCGATCATCTTTGGCGTCGGGCGTTCTGTGGCGAATCGTTACGCGGCTATGGCAAACTTGAAGATTGATTGCTCCCTCGGAGGAACAATTTTCACCGGCCTCGTCGTGCGAAATCTTCACGTGGTGCCGATCGGCCCTACCGTCGTTGAGTCGATCGATGTCGATTACATCCGGGCGGATTACAGCCTGCTCGACTGGTGGCAACGCGGCGCAACAGAGGTTTTGAAAAACGCCGAGGTACGGACGGCGCGGATCGTTCTAAACCCGGCAAGAGCCTCGTTGAAGCTAAAGCTGCCTCGGCCTGACGAGAGGATCACGTTGTTTCCCGTTTTTCCGGAGCGGCTCCGCCTCTCCGACGTCAACCTTCTCGTCCGGTCGACGAAACAGAAGCATGATTTTGTTTTGGAGCATTTCGATCTTGATCTCGATCCGAATAATCCCGGCAAACTCCGTATTGCCACATTACAACTCCCCGACGCCCCGGCCTGGACATCAATTTCCGGGCGTTCTTCTTATACCAACAAGAATCTCATCCTGGGCGGTCTGGTTTTGGACGACGAAAACCAGATTCGATTGCTCGCATTCGACGTCTCGCACATTCGATCGAAATCGATCGAGGTAGTGCTCGACGCTTCTCTCGCTCACGGAACAGTGGCCGGATCGGTGGCTCTGAGCGAAACGGCGCGCTCGCTCAATACAAAGCTCCGGCTGGTCGCGGAAAACGTTTCGCTCGACACGCTCCGCGGTTATCTCGGCAGACCTTCGGAATTCCTCACTGGCGATGTTGAACGCCTCGCCATTGAGTGCAGCGGAGCGATCGATGCTCCACGAACGTGGAACGGCACGTTCGAAGCGCAGATTAAGAATCTGCGACGGGAGAATATCTTCTTCGATCGCTGTCTTCTGAACGTGACGGCGCGCGACGGTTTCGCCACACTGACTACCGGCGAAGCGACCAAAGGGTTGAACAAGATTCAACTGAAAGGCGCCGCCGAACTGCCGGAACATATTCGTTCATTTGGCCAAAGTCCCGCCACCTTCGAGGTCACTGGGCTGTTGCCGGATTTGCAATCAATCACCGCCCGATTCCCTCAGCCACTCACGGGCGCCGCGACTGTAAACGGCCGGGCTGAGATTAAAGACGCGGTGCTCCGTGCGGAGTTGCGCTTCAGCGGCGGTCCGATCGGATTCGGCAACGGCGAGGTCGCACAGGTGAATGGAACTCTAACGGCCTCCAAAAAGATGTCTCCGACCAATGTGGCGAAAGCTTATTACGCCGATCTCCAGTCGGAGATTCATCTGGAGATGACCGATCTCCATTCCGGCGAGTACCTCATGGATTCAGTCCACGCGGACGTGAAAAGTGAGGGCGCGGCGGTCAAAGTGGAGCGTGTCGTGGCGGTTCGAAGACAAAACAACATCGCCGCAGTAGGCGAATACCGTTTGCCTGATGATTTCACCCAGGCCCGGATACAGCCAGCCAGGTTTGAGGTGTCGTTAGGCGCGCCCGACCTCGCCGATTATTGGATTATCGACTCTCAAAACAAAATCACCGGCCCGCTTCAGATCACGGGTGAGGTGATGCTTCGCGAGGGGAAGGCGCAAGGCCAAGTGTCGGTTTACGGGTCCAATTTGACGTGCCGAAATCTGACCATCCCGCAGCTCAGCGCGCAGGCCTCGATCTGGAACAACGTCGTGTATCTGAACGACCTCACCGCCAATCTGAACGAGCGGGATTATATTGGCGGAATTGGTGTTTTTTCGCTCGATAAACCGTTTCACTACAGCGGCAAGGTTTACGCGAATGTGGCGGACCTCGCGCGACTGAAGCCACTCCTGATCGCGGCCGGCAACAACAATGAAATCGCCGGTTCGCTCCTCATCGACTGGCAAGGGAGCGGCGAGGCGGTCGAGTTCAAGAATTCCGGAAAGTTGAAACTGACGCTCGAGAAAGGGCGCTACGCGAACTTGCAGGCGCTTCAGGCGAACATCGATGCGAGCTATTCGCCCGACGGTCTCGATGTCCCAACCATCTTCCTCGGGAGCGACAAGATGGATTTCCAAGCGATCCTCACCGCGACAGGTTCGACGCTGGAAATCTCGAAAATCCAGATCGATCAGGGTAAGGCAAAATACGCGTCCGGTTACGTTTCGTTGCCGTTCGTCTGGAAAAACATCGGAACCAACAAACCTCTTTTCCCTTCCGACGGGAAAGCTCTGGTGACATTTCAGTCCGAGAACCTGGATCTGAAAAAGCTTTTTGAGGACCTCGGAACGAAGCCGCTCGCCTCCGGGTTGATGAATGTGAAGCTCGATGTTCAAGGCACGCTCGCGCAGCTGAGCGGACGACTCGATGTGCAAATGAGCGATCTCCACAGCTCGGACTACCCGAAACTCGAGCCTGCGACTTTCGATCTCGGGGCAGAGCTGCAAAACAATCAGCTCGCTTTCAATGGCAAGTTGCAGCAAACCAAAATCCAACCGGTGCAGATTACGGCGAACCTTCCCTTCGACGTTTCGAAGATTATCGCAGAGAGAAAGTTCGACGAGGAAACGCCGTTGACCGCAAAAGTTCAATTGCCCCGCAGCTCCGTGAACTTCCTTCGGCAATTTCTGCCGGGCATCACTCAACTCGACGGCGACCTGGCGCTGGATGTCAACGTCAACGGAACGATCGTAAAACCGGTTTTGAGCGGCTCCGGCGATATCACGATCAACATGGCGCGCTTCAGTAACGCGACGCTGCCGGCCCTGAGCGGATTCCACTCGCGTCTGACGTTCGATCGCGATGTGGTCAACTTCGAGCGCTTCAACGGCGATCTCGCCGGCGGGCCCTTCACGATTTCGGGCCGTGTCACGTTCCCGAAACTCACGAAACCGAATCTGGATTTCCAACTCAAGGCGCAAGGCATTCTGGTCGCTCGAAACGATTCGCTCACCGCGCGGGCTGATGCCGACTTAAGAGTGATTGGCCCGTGGGCGAGCGCGACTGTGACAGGCAACGTCGCCCTAACGAACAGTCAGTTTCTCAAGAACATCGATCTGATTCCGATTGGTCTGCCGGGGCGTCCCGCGCCGCAGCCGCCTTCCGAACGTCCGGATTTTTCGGTCCGGCAGCCGCCGATTCGCGATTGGAAATTCGACGTCGCCATCAAAACCAAAGACTCATTTCTCATTCGAGGAAATCTCGCGAATGGCGGGGCCATCGTGGACTTGCATCTTACCGGCACCGGATTGCAGCCCGCTCTGCAGGGCTTGGTTCGCCTCGAAAACGTGGAAGCGACTTTGCCCTTCAGCCGGCTTGATATTGCCCAAGGCTTTCTGTACTTCGATCCGAGCGATTCGTTCAATCCGAAGATCGATCTGCAGGGCACGTCTCTCATTCGCGATTATACCGTCCATGTTTACGTCTATGGCACGTCGCTTTCACCGGAAGCCATTTTCAGCAGCGAGCCGCCTTTGCCGCAGGAAGAAATTATCTCACTTCTCGCGACCGGCGTGACGAGAGGAGAACTGATCGGGAACAACAATGTCCTCGCCGGACGCGCCGCCATGCTCCTGGTTCAGCAGCTTTACCAAAAGGTCTTCAAGAAAGGTCAGGCGACAAAGAGCAATTCGGTCTTTGATCGGTTGCAAGTGGATATCGGCCAGGTCGATCCACGCACGGGAAAGCAAACGGCGACCGCGCGTCTGAAAGTGAACGACAAGTTTGTGGTCGTCGGCGATTTAGGCGTGGGCGGCGATTTTCGTGGCATGGTGAAGTATCTGATCCGATTCAAGTGAGATGAGCGGCTTGTTTTCAGACCTGATTCCGAAAGTCGTTAGGCAGAGAAGCGGCTCCGCCTCAAGGGAGGGCGAAGCTCCTGCTGAGCCGCCGATTTCCGCGCGATATTGCTTCACTGCGGCTCGGCGGGAGCCTCGCCCTCCCAGAGGCAGGAGATTTCCGAAATCGATCGTCGTGTTCTTTTACAGCGCTTGCGTGGCGGTTAGCGCGCTGGCTCAAACCGCCGTCCAAGTTCCACGACCGGAAGAAAAAGATCGTGCGCAACGCGCGGTGGCCAAGGAGCAGGAGAAGAAGGCGCAGCGCGCCAATGTGATCGAGTTCCGCGGCCAGGCCGCGTTCGGCGAGAAAACGTTGCGTTCCCAGCTGAAGGAGCAGATCGCGACGATCGACGAATACGGATTGACTCCAGCGCGAGGTGATGACGCCGCATTTTTTCTTGAGCTGTTCTATCGCAAACACGGATACGCGAAGGCGAGTGTGCATTACACGATCGAATCGGGCGATCGTTTGCGGCTTGATATCATTGAAGGTCCGCTCGTCACCCTGGGCCTGGTAAATTTTGTCGGCAACCAGAGTCAGCCCACCGAAGTCATCTTCGATTACGCGGTCGGGCCGACGCGGGAGCGCTATTCGAAGCTCCAGAAGAATCTTCCCTTCGTTGCGTCCGACGTGGAAGAAGGCGCCGAACTCGTTCATCGCCTTTATGTCTCGCAAGGCTTTCTCGACGCGAAAGTCGATCCGCCAATTTATCACTCCGCCGAGGATGGATCTCACGTGGATGCGACGATCCCGATCACAGAGGGACGGCAATATTTTTTCGGTGAGCTGACTTTCGCCGGACAAACCCTCTACGGACCCGAGGCGTTGCGCGGCCAAATGCTCGACCTGGTCGAGCAGCCTTACACCGATAGCCGCCTCGCGGATATACCCCGCCGATTGCAGGCGTACTACAGAGCGCGCGGGTACTATGAAGTGAAAGTGGACGCAATCGGCGACCCACCCGCATCTCGCAATGGCAAGGTGCCTGTCCAGGTGACGATTACGCCGGGGCGGCTTTATCACTTTGATGGCGTGACGGTGAAAGGTCTGGACCGGCTGCGGCCGAGCTATCTCTCCCGCCGGTTCAGCAAATTCAGCGGCGACACCTACAGTCCCGATCTTGTCGACGAAAAATTCCGCGACCTGATGCGGTCCGGGTTGTTCAACGTTCTCCAGATCAAACCGACGCCGGTCGGTGGCGACGCGCTGCGTCTTGACATCTCCGCCGAGGAAGCGAAAAGCAAGGAGTTCGGTTTCTCCCTGGGCTACGGGTCGTACGCGGGCGCGATTGTGGGCGCAAGTTTTCGCGACCGCAATCTTTTCGGATACGGCCGGCCGATCACGACTTCTGCCGAATGGTCGGAACGTGGCTACAAAGGCGAAGTGCTTTGGGAAGACCCCTACTTTTTCGACACGGAGTTTGGTTTCAAAGCGCGGCTCGCTGCGCTCACTTTTGATTATGATGGCTATACGAAGTTTGAAGCTGGCACGCGCTTCGATCTGACCAGAAAGATTTCGAAAAAGTATGAGGTGGGGCTCGTCCTTACCGAACGGCATGTCGAGGTCACGAGCGCTTCGATCGATCCACAATTTCTTGGGCGAACATCTTATTTCGTCAGCTCGATCGGCTTGACGCAATCTCTCGATCTCCGTGACAGCAAAGTGAATCCGAGTCGCGGCCTGATTTTCGATAACACTGTCGATTTTGCCTCGAGTGCGATTGGGAGCCAGATCGATTTCATCCGCAGCACCGCTCGTTTCACGTATTTCCAGCCGATCGGCCGCGAGCCAAAGCCGGGCCAGCCGGACCGTCGCACATTGCTGGCGCTCGGCGCGCGGGCCGGCGTCATTCACAGCTTGAGTGGCTCAAACGCGGTTGCGGACATTCCGATCGACGAAAGATTCTTTAATGGCGGCAACACCACCGTTCGCAGCTTCACCGAGCGAGACCTCGGACCGCACGACGGCGACAATCCGATTGGCGGCGAATTCTTCACCGTCTTTAATGCGGAATACACTTTCCCAATTTACAGCGAATTGCAGGGCGCTGTGTTTTTTGACGCCGGCAATCTTTTGCCGAGTTCAGAGGATCCATTTGCGCGGGTGACTGCAGGTTTCGATGACATGCGCTACGCGATTGGGTTGGGGTTGCGTTACAAACTCCCGATCGGTCCTATCCGGCTTGACTACGGCTACAATCCGGACCGGCGCGCAGGTGAAGACATTGGCGCGTTCCACTTCAGTTTTGGCTTCGCCTTCTAGCGGCATGTCTCACGTGGATGCGCGATCCACCTATCGAAATGCTGCACAGCGGCGAATATCCGTTCGGCAATAAATTCTTGTCGAAAGGAATCGGACGCGATTGGGTGAGTGGAGGAAAAATCGCGTCCGAAAGCGTGGCACGACAACCGAACGAATGAAGCGAGACTCGAAGAACTCCATATCTGAACTCGGCGACATCCCGGCGGATGTTTTTCGCAAACATCTTCACGAAGTAGCCGACTGGATCGCGGATTACCGGGAAAACATCTCGGCACGGCGGATTTCTCCCAGCGCGAAGGCCGGCGCAATTCTGGCAGCCCTCCCGGCAAGTCCCCCAGAGCACCCCGAAGCCCTTGAAGAGATTTTCGCGGATTTCGAACATCTGCTTCTGCCCGGCGTCGTGCATTGGGCGCATCCTCAATTCATGGGTTATTTCGGTTCCACCACCACGGGACCTGGCATCTTGGCCGAGCTCATCGCCGCGGCGCTGAACGTCAACGCCATGACCTGGCGTACCTCTCCGGTTGCGACGGAACTCGAGACGCTCGTTCTCGATTGGTTGCGGCAATGGCTCGGGTTGCCCGATGAGTTCTCCGGAGTGGTTTACGACACAGCCTCGATCGCGACCATGCATGCCCTCGCGGTCGCGCGAGAAGAAGCGAGCACTTCGGTTCGCACGCTCGGGCTCTCCGGCCGGTCCGAGCTGCCGATCTTCCGCATTTACGTTTCGGACCAGGCGCATAGTTCGATCGACAAAGCGGCGATCGCGCTCGGGTTGGGGGAGCACAATGTTCGAAAAGTTGCGAGCGATTCCGAGTTTCGGATGAACGTTGGCGCTCTGCGCGATGCGGTGGCCGCTGATCTCCGGAAAGGATTCAGACCTTTGGCGGTTGTCGCCACGGTCGGCACTACTTCCACAGCCAGCGTCGATCCGGTGCCGGAAATCGCGGCCATCTGCGGTGAATACCAGATGTGGCTCCACATCGATGCGGCTTATGGCGGCGGATTGGCCCTCTTGCCGGAATGCGAATGGGTCAAACAAGGGTGGAGCGACGCCGACTCGCTCGTCATCAATCCGCACAAAATGCTCTTCGTGCCCTTCGATTTCAGCGCGCTTTACATGCGCGACATCCAACGGTTGCGGCGCGTCTTCACGCTCGTCCCTGAATATCTGCGCGGCGATGCGGCCGGCGCGGAGATCAACTACATGGATTACGGCGTGCAGCTCGGTCGCCGCTTTCGCGCTTTGAAAGCATGGATGGTTTTCCGGACCTTTGGACGAGCCGGACTAGCCTCGCGCATTCGTGACCATCTGCGGCTGGCGCAATTGTTTGCCGGTTGGGCAAGGGAAAACGCGCTCTTCGAATTGTCTGCGCCGGTGGTCATGGGCGTGGTTTGTTTTCGACTAAAAGGCGCGGATGACGCCGAGTCGGATCGCAAGAACGCGAAGATCGTCGAGTCGATTAACGCGGCGGGCGAAGCTTATCTCATGCAGACCAAGCTGCGAGGCCGAGTCGTGATGCGTCTCGGGTTGGGAAATCTGCTCACGACTGAAGAACATCTTCGTCGCGTCTGGGAAATCATCCGCGCAGCCATTTAACGCGGGGTTAGTGGAAGAACTTCTACTGCGGTCGCCGGAGGGGCCGCCACAACGAAATTCACGGTGCATAGGAACAGGGTGCAACAAAGGAGGGAGTTCATTTAGCCCTTCTAACAGAAGCGGCAGATGCTCTCCAGCGATTTGACTCCGATGGCACGAGCCCCGCGTCCAAAAAACGAAGGGTGCACACAATCCGCAATGCGCTGCGTGAGTGGTTCACGCCGTTTGAAAGCTGTTCGCAGTGGGTTAACGTATTTTGGTTCGAAACCCCAAATTCCTATGGAAACAACAATCGCCGCTCCGAAAGCCAGCTCCTCCACCGAAACCGATTTCCTTCCCCTGCAAGGGACCGATTACGTGGAGTTTTACGTCGGAAATGCCAAGCAGGCAGCGCATTTTTATAAAACCGCGCTCGGTTTTCAAAGCCTGGCGTATGCGGGACCCGAAACGGGTACAAAGGACCGAGCCAGCTACGTCATTCGTCAGAACAAACTGACGTTCGTTCTCACCACGCCGCTGAGGTCGGATAACCCGATCGCGGACCACATCTACAGGCACGGCGACGGTGTAAAGGTGATCGCATTAATAGTGGAAGACGCCACTTCCGCGTGGAACGAAACCACCAAGCGCGGCGGCAAGAGTTACCTCGAACCGGTCACGCTCACGGATGACGGCGGCGAAGTGGTCATGAGTGGCATCCACACCTACGGAGATACCGTTCATCTCTTTATCGAGCGAAATGGATATTCCGGTCTGTTCATGCCGGGTTTCCGGAAATGGGAGACAGCGTATCAACCCTCGGAGACCGGGCTGCTCTATGTCGATCATTGTGTCGGAAACGTCGGCTGGAATCAGATGAATCCCCGGGTGAAGTTCTACGAGGAAGTGATGGGTTTCCGCAACATCCTCACCTTCGATGACAAGGACATCTCGACCGAATACTCGGCTCTGATGAGCAAGGTCATGAGCAACGGAAACGGCTTCGTAAAGTTTCCGATCAATGAGCCCGCCGAAGGCAAGAAGAAATCGCAAGTCGAGGAGTACCTCGACTTTTATGACGGCGAAGGCGTTCAGCACGTGGCGATCGCCACCAACGACATTGTCAAGACAGTGACGGACCTTCGGAGTCGCGGCATTGAGTTTCTAAAGATCCCGGCAAGCTACTATGCCACGGTCCTGGATCGAGTGGGTCATATCGATGAAGACATTGGGCCCCTCCAAGAGTTGGGCGTCTTGATCGACCGCGATGACGAAGGCTATCTGTTGCAAATATTCTCGAAACCGGTGGAAGATCGGCCGACGCTCTTTTTCGAAATTATCCAGCGCAAAGGCGCGAAGAGTTTTGGTAAGGGTAATTTCAAAGCCCTCTTCGAGGCGTTGGAAAAAGAGCAGGACGCGAGAGGCAATCTCTAAAGGAAAACGACATGCCGTACTATCAGAAGCTCGGGCAGATTCCGAAAAAACATCACATCTGGTTTCATCGCAACGGAAGCGAGCCCTCCTACAAGAATGAGGGGATCGCGTACGAGCACGTCATCACGACCGAAGGTTTCGATGAAGCGTACTCGATTATCTATCATCTCCGGCCGCCGACACGCGTGCGGAACGTCGAGTTGATAAAGTATTGGGCTCCGAAAAAAGTAACGGAGAGTCCCCTGCGCCATCACCACATCAAAACCGCCGAGATTCCGCGGCGGGGTGATCTCTACACAGGCCGCATCCCCATGCTCTTCAACGCGGACATAACCGCGTACCGTGCGCGCCCGGAAAAGGCTTACGGCGAATTCGAGTATTATAAGAATGGCGGCGCCGATGAGGTCATTTTCGTGTTTCATGGCGGCGGTACGCTGGAGACGGTTTTCGGAAAACTGCGTTATCGAGCGGAGGATTATATCGTCATCCCTCGCGGAATTACCTATCGCCTCGTGCCCGACAAGGTGGAGGAGGAAGATTACCTGATTCTGGAGTCAGTCGGTCCGGTGCGGATTCCGCAACGTTATCTGAACCACGAAGGCCAGATAAAAATGGGCGCGCCGTATTCAGAGCGCGATTTCCACGCGCCCACTGAAATGCTCACGATCGATCGCGAGGAAGACGTCGAAGTTTTGGTCAAGGATGGCCCGCGTCTCACACGCATGACCCTGGCGCATCATCCTTTCGATGCGCTCGGTTGGGATGGGTATCTCTATCCATTCACATTCAACGCCGCCGATTTTGAACCGATCACGGGAACCGTGCATCAGCCGCCGCCGATCCATCAGACCTTTGAAGTGCGCGGCTACGTTATCTGCACGTTCGCACCCCGCCTCCTCGATACTCACCCGGAAGCGGTCAAGATCCCATGGGTGCACGACAACGTGGAGGCCGACGAGGTTTTGTTTTACGTGCGCGGAAATTTCGGATCGCGACGCGGCATCGAAAACGGATCGATCACGCTGCATCCGCGCGGGATTCCGCATGGGCCGCATCCGGG
>DASVJK010000012.1:0-23806 GCA_036385955.1 Chthoniobacterales bacterium
TTTTCCGTGGCCGCGGCCACAGTTGGGGCGAGGACCGTCAGCATCGATCTTTCAAGAAAATCGCTGGCGCGCGGACGCGAAAACTTTGCCTTAAATTCGCTGCCAACGAATGATCATCGCTTCCTCGCCGATGATGTTATGGAGGTCTTGCCGCGGCTCGCGCGAAAAGGGGAAAAGTTCGATGTCATTATCCTTGATCCTCCGACATTCTCGCGGTCGCATCGGGGGAAGGCATTTCAAGTCGAGCGGGATTTCGAAACGTTGCTCCTGGCTGCGCTGGAAGTGGCCGAGCGGGACGGAAAAATCCTTCTCTCGACTAATTGCTCGAGCCTGCGCGAACGCGCCCTCGAAGTCATGGCGCGCTTTTGCCTCAAGGCCACCCACCGGGCCGGGGCGTTTCACCAAGAACCTCGCCTCGCCGACTTTCCACCTAGCGTGGGAGCCGCCACGCTCTGGCTCACGCTGCGATAAAGTGCGCACCGAAAAGCGTTGTCGACAGAATGCAGGAAGGCCATCACGCTCCACTCCGAACCCGCTTGGCAATTTCGGACACGCAAACGACCATCGCGGTGCGAAGTCTAAGTAACATGGACGAACAGTCTTCAGGAATAACGAGGGACGTCGCGGAGCGAGGCCTTCGCTACACAAAAGATCAATTCGAGCAGGTCCTCGAGCAAACGGAAGAGTACGTGCGCGAAAATCCGGCGCGATCGATCGTCTACGCGCTCATCGCCGGATTCATTCTCAATCGCCTGCCGATCGGCCGCATTCTCAGCGGATTCGTGCGGCTGATTATGATCGCTTTCAAGCCAGCGATTCTGGCCTACGGCGCGACCAAGCTCTACCAGGCGGCGCAAAGCGACGAAGACTAGCACTGGCGTGCCAGCGCGTCATTTGTCGAGCGTAAAGCCGACCTTAAGCGTCACCTGCCAGTGATCGATTTTGCCGTTCTCGATGTGCCCCCGCGTTTCAATGACCTCGAACCAGCGCATATTACGGATGGTTTTTTGGGCGCGGGCCAGTGCGTTCGCCACCGCTTCTTCGATGCTGCTGGGTGAAGAACCAACCAGCTCGATTTTCTTGTAAACGTGATCGCTCATGCAGCCATTGTTCAGCGAGCGACCCGCGAAAACAAATCAAAACGAGACTAAGCCGCCAGCTAACTTTCCGTTGAGCGCAGCGACGAGGTTGCTAGCCTCTTGGTGAAATGGCCGAGAACATCGAATCACACCTTGTTGAGAAACGCGTTTTCAAACCGGCGAAGGGGTTCGCGAAGCGCGCCCGCATTCGAAGCCTCGAGCAGTATCGGCGGATGTATCGCGAGTCGATCGATCGGCCGGAGAAATTCTGGGGGCGCGAAGCGGGCGAGCTCGTGTGGCAAAAGCGATGGAAGAAGGTGCTCGAATGGAGAGCGCCGTTCGCGAAATGGTTCGTGGGCGGGAAACTGAACATTTCAGAAAATTGTCTCGATCGGCACCTCGCCGGACCGAACCGAAACAAGGTCGCCATTCTCTGGGAAGGCGAACCGGGAGACCAACGAGCGCTGACCTATCAACAACTGCATCGCGATGTCTGCCGCTTCGCGAACGTGCTGAAGCGAAACAAAATTCGCAAAGGCGATCGCGTCATCATCTATATGCCGACGATCCCGGAGGCGGCCATCGCCATGCTCGCCTGTGCGCGGATCGGCGCGGTGCACTCGGTGGTTTTTGGCGGCTTCAGTGCCGATAGCATTCGCGACCGGATCGCCGATTGCGGCGCGGTCGCGGTCATCACAGCCGATGGCGGCTACCGCCGCGGCGCGATTGTTCCGCTGAAGAAAAACGTGGATGATGCGTTGCGAGGCGGAACTTCAGTCAAGCGGGTGATCGTTTTTCGACGCGCCGGTAACGACATACACGTTGAAGAGGGCCGCGATGTCTGGTGGCACCGGGAACTGGAATACGTTGACGCGCATTGCCCTCCCGTACCCTTGGACAGCGAGCATCCGCTGTACATTCTCTACACGAGCGGTTCGACCGGGAAACCAAAAGGCATCCTCCACACGACGGGCGGGTATCTCGTCGGGATTTATTCCACCGCGAAATACGTCTTCGACGTTCGCGATGACGACGTCTACTGGTGCACGGCGGATGTCGGCTGGGTGACCGGCCACAGCTATGTGGTCTACGGTCCGCTCGCGAACGGCGCGACCACTTTAATGTATGAAGGGGCGCCGAATTGGCCGGAGCCCGACAGGTTTTGGCGGATCATCGAAGAATACGGCGTCAACGTTCTCTATACCGCGCCGACGGCGATTCGCGCATTCATACGCTGGGGCGACCAATGGCTCAAGAAGCATGATCTTTCTTCGCTGCGTCTGCTTGGGACCGTGGGTGAGCCGATCAATCCGGAGGCCTGGATGTGGTACAAAGAAAAGGTCGGCGGCGGACGCTGCCCCATCGTGGATACTTGGTGGCAAACCGAAACCGGCGCGATCATGATCACGCCGTTGCCTGGCGCAATTCCTACGAAGCCGGGCAGCGCCACGCTTCCATTTTTCGGCATCGACGCCGCGATCGTGGATGAAGCGGGAAAAGAAGTCGGCCCAAATGCCGGCGGAAAATTAATCATTCGCAGACCGTGGCCATCGATGTTGCGCACGATTTATGGCGACAAGCCGCGCTACAAAAAGCAGTACTGGAGCGAGTACAAAGGCAATTATCTGACGGGCGACGGCGCGCGCCGGGATAAGGATGGATACTTTTGGATCGTTGGCCGGATCGACGATGTCCTGAACGTCGCCGGCCATCGGCTCGGGACTTCCGAAATCGAAAGCGCCCTCGTCAGTCACACCAACGTCGCGGAAGCCGCCGTGGTCGGCCGGCCCGATGAACTAAAAGGCCAGGGCGTGGTCGCATTCGTTACGTTGAAGGGCGGGGTCACGGCGAGTGCTTTGTTGAAAAGGGAATTGCGCGACCACGTGAGTCTCCACATCGGGGCGATCGCCAAGCCGGACGAGATCCGTTTCGCCGAGGCGCTGCCGAAAACGCGCAGCGGGAAAATCATGCGGCGTTTGCTGAAGGAAGTCGCGAGCGGAAAGACCGTCACCGGCGACACGACAACGCTGGAGGACTTGAGCGTGCTGGCGACGTTGGCCGGAGCGGAAGAATAGTGGATGTGAAATTACGTTGGTGCATGCCGCAACCGGCGTAGCCTTATCCTGTGAGTTTCATTCGAACAGGTCTGCGCGAGATCGGACTGAAGATTCGCCGGCAGAAAACGCGGATAGCTTTGCGCCATGAAAAGCGCGTTCTGCAGAAAAGCGAAATCAATCTCGGCCGCGAAGGTTGCTCGCAGGCGGTCAACTTTCCGGAAGTCCGCAACGAAATCGTTGCACTGAAGAAGCTCGAGCAGGAACAAAAAGAAGTTGCGTTGCGCATCGCGCAGATCGAAGAGAGCATCCGAAAAATTGAGCTGCAACGAGCGCAGAATGCGAAAGAGCAGAACGAAGCGCTGGCCAAACTCGAGGAAGAAAAAACACCAATCCTCGAGCAGCAGAGTGACGCAAAGGCGGCGGCTGATCTCTGCGACCGCGAACTGTCAGGCGTGGAGCGCCGGCTCCAGGACAACGACGCTGCCGACCGGGAGCTCTTGAAAAAACTGGCCGAATTGCAGGCACAGGTTCCCCCGCCGGCAGATCTCGAAGCGCAAATGGGCGCGATCAGCGCCCGCCGTGTCCGTCTCCCAGAAGAACGCGCGGAAGTCACGCGCGCCCGCCTCGGCAGTGCTGAAGCATGCCGAACGGCCCGGGAGAAATTAGCGCGGCACGAGGCCGAACTTGCCGTCGTGGACAAAAGCATCGCGCGGGTCCGGGAGGAATTTGAAGCGCGCGATCACGTCCTGAATGAGAATAGCCGCGCGCAGCAAGACGCTCTCAAGGAAGCCCGCGGACATCATGAAACCGTCGAGGAGAAGAAGAATCCTGCCTACCTCAACATCGGCCGTCATCTCGCTTCGCAAGGAATCGCTCCGCCGAATGCGCCCCACTTGCTGCGGGAAGTGCAGAAGCATCGTGCCGCCGTGGACCGGTATTTACAACACAGCGCGGAGCTCGCGGTGCTCTCGAGTCAGATCGATAAACAGGAGCTTCGGAAATTCTACTTCAGTATTGTCTCGCTGCTGGTCTTGCTCGCGATCATTCTCCCGCTCGTATTTCAATCACCTCAGAAGAGGGAATGGTTGCCGCAGGAAACCGAAGCGATTCTTTCCGTCAACACAGAGCAGATTGAGCGCGATGACTTGCCAAGACGGTGGCGGAAAGACCAATCGGCCGAATGGCAAAATGTTTGGGCCGGACTCAATGGAAGCGCGGAACGAACACCGGTCCTGAATTTGTCGCGCGACGCCGTCCGCGTGACGCGCGCCATGACAACCGACGCGGGGACGACGCGTGAGTTTGTTCTGGTGGAATTGCGCGGTGACGTCTCCCAGGTCATTCGCTTGATCGAGAAGGACAAGGCATTCGAGAGGCGTCCGATCACTGGCCTGCCCGTCTGGCTGCGTTCTGACTTTGCGCTCGCACGTGTCGGCCCGAAAACACTGGCAGTCGGTTCTGCTCCCGAGGTGGAAGAACTGGTGCGCGTGCGATTGGGGATCAGACCTGATTTAAAAACCACGGGCCAGCTATTCGATCGCTTCCAGGCCCTGAATCAAGGCAACGCGCTTCGTCTCATCTCGCGAGCTCCCCCGAAGCTCGCGGAGATGTTTCATCCCATTTTTACCCGCGAGCTGCTCGATGCATCGCAACTGCTCGGCCTCTCGCTCACCCTTCAGAACCCAGTGAAAGCGCGGCTGGTTCTGGGATGCAAATCCGCTCACGGCGCAACTGAACTCGGTCGTCTGATTAAGAACGAGCCGCAACGCTGGCTCCGAGTGCAGGATTCCGACCTCCTGCTCTACACGCAGGCGCCGGAGGTCGATAGTCAAGGCACCGATCTCCAGCTGCGGTTCGACGTTCCGGAGAAAACCGCTCGACTTCTCCTGCAACGTATCGCAAAGACAGACGCTCCGCCGGTCGTGGCTGGGAACTGATTCGACGTCGGCCCGATTTTTTTGATCAACTCTCTTCCGTGAATACCCGGGCGCTTTCTAGACACACTCTTTCAGGAGTCCTCGTCCTCGCTCTTTTCGTTCCCAGCGCCGCATTCGGCCAGGGCGCGGCGCCAATTACCGAAATCGATTTTGTCGATATCAAACGCGTCGATTCCACCATCGTGATCGACTTGCGTTACGCGTGCCCAAACAACTTTACCCACCGGCCTCTCTATCCTCCGGGAATGCCGGCGATGGTCCGATTCAGCGTCGCGCAGCGTTTGACCTTCGCTCAAAAGTACCTCAAGGCACACGGTTATGGCTTGAAGATTTGGGATGCCTATCGGCCAAGAACCGCGCAGCAACAGCTTTGGGAGGCCACCCGCAACAACTCTTATGTGGCGGACCCCAAGGAGGGCATCGGCTCCATGCACACGCGCGGCGCGGCCGTCGACGTGACGCTGGTCAACCGGGCGGGCAGAGAAGTCGCAATGCCGACCGAGTTCGATAATTTCACACCCGCCGCGATGCTTTATTATCAGGGACCTAATCCAGTGGTTCGATCGAATCTCAAGCTGCTGCAAAAGGCAATGGCGCGTGCCGGGTTCTATGGACTGCGCACCGAATGGTGGCATTTCTGTGCAGGCGATTGGACGACATACCCGCCCGTCCCCGAGATTCAACTTCTGGCGCAAGCGCCCCATCCAAATTTATGATTGATGCGATCCTACGCGATCTACAGCAGCCCGAATATCTTCACGTTCTGATCAATCCCTTGCCGGTTTACGGGTTGGCCATCGCCTTGTTCGGCTTGATCGCGGCGATGTATTTGGGCACTCGAGGCGGCCAGGTGACCGCACTCGTTCTGATTTTCGCCTGCGCCGCCTCGGCCTGGCCGGTCGCTCATTATGGCGAAGCGGCGGAAGACCGCGTCCTGGCGATGGCGGACGATGACGGCCAGGCGTGGCTGAAGGCGCATGCACATCGCGCGGATGATTTCATATACGTTTTCTACGCCCTCGCGCTGGTTTCGGCCGCGGCGATTTTCGCGCCGAAAAGGTGGCCGAAGACCGCGCGCCCCCTGGCGGTTGCGACGCTGACTCTGGCGGTCGCTTCGTTGGCCGCAGGGTTTTACATTGCGCATGCGGGCGGAAAGATTCGGCACCGCGAGTTTCGAAACGCTCCGCCACCGAAAACTGTTGAGGCCGAGTCTGGTTGACGGGCGGGGTCGGCGCGCTGCGCCGACCGGAGGCCGCGGCACGGCGTCCCTACCTTGGCGAACAGCCTGCACTGACCCAGCGCAAATATTCGGGCAGGCCATCGGTAATGTGCAGGCAAATTATTTCCGGCACTTCGTAGGGATGCAGCGACTTCAGTCTGTCTTCAAACGCGGCGTAGCGGGCGGCAGTCGTTTTGAAAAAGGCGAGCGTCTCTTGCGCATTCTCGATCTTGTCCTGCCAGCGGTAGATCGATTCAACCGCCGGAATGATGTTGGCGCAGGCTGCCAGGTTTTCCGTCACTAATTGCAGAGCGATGCGGCGCGCTGTTTCGATTTCAGGAAACGTGCTGCAGGCGAGCAAAGTTTCCTCGTTCATCGGTTAGGCGAGCTGCAGGACAGTGGCCCGGCAAATCCAACCGCCGCCCACCACGATGTCTCCATGGTAAAAAACTGCGGCTTGTCCCGGCGTGACCGCTTTTTGCGGTTCGTGCAACTGGACGCGAACGCGACCCTCCCGCAGCGGTGTGAGGGTCGCGCGGGTCCCAGGATGACTATAGCGAATTTTGACGGTAACTTCGATCGGCTCATCGGGATTGCGGCGGCTGCTCCAGTTCACCTGGTCGATTTCGAAATCATCCGAGGCCAAATCCTCTGCGGCGCCGACGATAACGCGATTTGTCTCCGGATCGAGATCGACGACGTAGCGCGGCTGAGCGGAACCACCGGGCAGGCCTTTGCGTTGACCGATCGTGAAGAGCTCGATTCCGCCGTGTTCTCCGAGAAAATTTCCCTCGAGATCATAGATGCCTCCGGCATGAAACTCTTCCGCGCCGAGGTGCGATCGGAGGAAGGCTTTGTAGTCGTTCCCGGGCACGAAGCAGATTTCCTGGCTATCGACTTTGTCGGCGACCTTCAGGCCTAACGAGCGGGCGATTTCCCGGATGGCGGGTTTCGACATGCCGCCGAGCGGAGTCAGCGCGCGCTGCAGTTGCGGCTGCCGCAGACTGAACATGAAGTAGGATTGATCTTTTCGCGGGTCGACGCCTTTGCGCAAAACGGCGCGATCCGGATGATGTTCGATGATGGCATAGTGGCCCGTGGCGATGTAGTCGCAGCCAAGCGCTTCGGCCTTTTTCCAGAGGTTGCCGAACTTGAGCTTCTCGTTGCACATCACGCAAGGATTCGGGGTCCGGCCAGCCTGGTATTCACTGGAAAAGTAATCGATCACCAGCCGTTCGAATTGATCCGCTTCATCAACGACGTAATGTGGAAAGCCTAACGAGTGGGCCACGCCGCGTGCGTCGGCCACGGCCTGCGGGCCGCAGCATTTGTCCTCGGCGCGCGAGATGCAATCCTGCGGCCATACCTTCATGGTCACGCCGATGACGTCGTAGCCTTGTTCGCGCAAGAGATAACCCGCCACGCTGGAATCGACGCCTCCGCTCATGCCGAGAAGGACGCGCTGCTTGCTTGCATTCATTGCGCGTTGAAAGTCCGTGCACTCCACGCGGCGGTCAATGGCTTCCGCGCGTTTGATGGACGCACGGGACGCTGACAAACGGGCTACCCTCCAGAGTGAATCGCCACGGAAAATCCCTGGCACGGCTGATCCCGATGCGCGGGTCGGCCACGACCGGGACGTCCATGCCGGCTTGCATGAAACAGTATCGCGGATCCGCGCACAGATTCATTTCGTGATGCCGCTTCGTGATGTCCAGCGCCTGCGCCAATTTACCGGGCCCGGAGCAGAGCCGCTGGACATCTCTTACTCCACGGCGTGCTCCCATGATGGAGAGGCCGCGCCGCGGCTCAAGGGCGCGAATCAGGATCAGCCCACTTCTGGCCGCGCCTTTCACGAGCATATTGAGCATCCAGTGCACACCGTAATTCATGTAAATGTAGACTGTCCCCGCCGCGTTTCGCTCGACGAACGCACGGGCGCTCGGCCGTGTAAAGGTGTGGCAAGCTTCGTCATTCAAGGTGAGATATGCCTCCGTCTCGACTACGATGCCTGAGCATTTTCCCCAAACCAGTTCGGTGCCCACAAGCTCGCGTGCACAGATCAGCGGATCGCGCTGGAAAAAGGACGAAGGCAGGATCGGCCTTTTTATTTTCGCCACGACAACCTTAACGAAACGCGAAACGAACGCTGTCCACCGCCTTACGGTTCGTAGTAGACGGGCAGCGTGATGCTACACTCGGCCGGTTTCCCGTCACGGAAGGCGGGAATGAATCTCGCCACCCGGAAATCTTCCTCCGCCGCTCGCCGGAAGCCGATAAGTGGCGGCTCCTCTGAAACAACCCGCAGCTCCTTCAGATTTCCGTCTGCGTCAACCTTCATCGCCAGCTCCACCAGACCCGAGACCGGAGCCTCGACCACATCGTTTGGATAGTGCAATCCTTCAAACTTCGAATCGCGTCCAATAAATGGTTGAGGGCCGACAAAGTCGCTTTCCTTTTTCAGCTCCACCGCTTCCTGGTTCGCAAAAATTCGAAGGCGAGGCTTTCCGTTAACGATCGAAAAAGTCACCGTGCCGTAAAAGAGAACGTGCACGAGTTGGTGGTTGTAGATCGCAGGTACAAACGCAGCTTGATCCAGCCGCTTGACCAGTTCCTGCTCGAGCAATGTGGATTCGGGCGTTCCGCGGTAGGTCCAGGTGTTGGCGATTTCTCCAGTTCTTGTGATGGAGCAGCAAAACAGGACGCTACCGTCCTTCTGCCCTTTCTTGATCAAATCCTGAGTGTCGATGCGGTTGATGACGGAGTTTGGGCCGGTCCCGAGCAGAGCTGGCCGGTAGCGCGGCAACTCCCCTGCGGGCGTCGCCTGCTGTGTGGGCGTCGCCTGTTGTTGAGGCTTCGGCGATTGCGCCTGTTTCGGCTTGGGTGAGGACGACAATTCCACCTGGACCTCGGCCGCAAAGAGATTCGCACAGCTGAGCAAAAGCGCCGCGGACGACAACACGATTCTACGCATGAGTGCTTACGCAACGCCGTGCCCGCGTTTTCGCAAGGTCAATCTCGCGCGGCACGGGAATCGTCCGGGCGATGGAATGGCGCGCGCCTCCAAATTTTGCTTTCTCAAGAACGCTTCTGCAATTTGACTGACCGCAATGTTTGAATTGGAAGGACTCGATCACGTCGCGCTCGCCGTCCGGGATGTTGAACGTTCGGCAGACTGGTACGTCGATGTCCTTGGGTTCGAACGCCGCTACCATGGAATGTGGAAAGGCGTTCCGGTTTTCGTGGCACGGGATAAGACGGCCATTGCGCTTTTTCCCGCGGGAGGTGATCACGCAAATCCGTCGCTGCCCCGTAAACCAAACGGCATGCTCCATCTCGCCTTGCGGGCCAACCGCAAGAATTTTGTCGCAGCGCAGCGTGACCTGACAAGTCGCGGTATAACCTTCCATTTCCAGGATCACGAAATCTCGCACTCAATCTACTTTCGGGATCCGGACGGATACGAGATTGAGGTCACCACTTACGAACTCGAATAGGTCTGGGCCGGCGCTCTTGCTGCCCTTGCTTACGTCGCCGGTTGGCTTTCGACGGCGGCGGTATCCGCCGCGAGGTACTTCATTCCAAGCAGCCAAATGATCCCGGAGATGAGCATCGCCACTGAAACGACAAGAAACGCCACATTCATGTTTGAACGGCCCGCAACCGCGCCCAGGAGTGGCGGGGAAAGAGCATCGCCCAGCATGTGAATGATCAGGATGTTGAGCGCGAAAGCTGTCGCGCGAACTTTAGGCCCGGCGACGTTGGCCAGGGCAGCGTTCGAGGGTCCCGTGTTCAGAAAAACGAAAAAGACCGCTCCGAAAAGAAAAACCCAAGCCATCGGGAATGGTGCGTAAAGCGTCCCGATAAAGAGCGGGAAGGCGAGAAGCATGCCGAGGCCGGAAACCAAAAAATAGGAACCGCTGAAACGTTTTTGCAACCGATCCGCGGCAAATCCTCCTAAAAGCGTCGAGATAAGCCCTGCCACGACCGTGATGCCGCCAAAAATCGGAGTCGCCAGCTCGGACGGCTGATTGCGAAAAATCAGATAGGCCGGCATCCAAAAAGCGAGACCGCCCAGCGCAAAAGTCATCGCGGTCTGCGCCATGCAATTAAAGACGAAAGAGCGCGTGCGCAGCAACGCAATGTAGTTTGCTTTGCGGGCTCGCCTGCGTTCGTCGCGGACGCCGCTTCGTGCCCGCGGATCTTTTTGGAAGAAACAGAACAAACCCAGAATGATGCCGGGAATCGCCACGAGATAAAACGCCCAACGCCAGCCGAGCTGGTGGTTGATTGTCCCTCCCAGCACGTAGCCGAGGGCGCTCCCGACCGGGATCGCCGCGCAAAAAATGGCCATGACGCGGCCGCGCGTTTGCAGCGTAAAGTAATCAGCCAGGATCGTGGGTGCAGCGGGTCCATAACCGCCCTCTCCGATTCCAACAAAGATGCGAGTGGCCAGCAGCGCGAAGAACGTGCCCGCGAAACCCGAGGCAGCAGTGGCGAAGCTCCAGAGAATCACGCATATGCCAACGATGAGCCAGCGCGAGAACCGATCAGCCAAAAAACCGAGGACCGGCGCCGAAATCATATAGGTGACCAGAAACGCCGGGGCGAGACTCCCGGTTATCGCCATTGCGTTTGGGTCGCCGGGCGCGAAAAAAGCGGCGCGTATGTTTGGCTCGACCGCCGAGAGAATAAAACGATCGATGTAGTTGAACAGGTTGATCCCGAGCAGCAACGCGAGCGCGGTACGTGCGCCGGGGTTTGCCCTTGATTCGCTGGCCGTCATCGAATTGCCGATTGCACGGAACAACCGGCTCCTTGTAAATCATATTCCATGGCGAAATCCTCAGCCGCCGAACGCGCTCTCTATTTTTTTGGCTTGGGCATTGCCCGGCTCGTTTATCGCGTGGCCGCCACCGGCGTGGAACATCTTCCTGCGGGCGGCTTTCTCTTGCTGCCCAATCACATCACATGGGTGGACGCCATCGTTCTCATGCTCGCCTCTCCGCGACCGATTCGTTTCATTATTGATGAAGGCGTCTACCGGAATTGGTTCCTGCATCCGGTCCTCCGAGCGGTCGGGTGCATCCCTATTACCCCTCGCAAAGCGAAAGACGCGATGCGTGATGCGGCGGCACAGATTCGCGCGGGCGAGATCGTTTGCTTGTTCCCGGAAGGAGAGCTCTCGCGCAGCGGATCACTGCTGCGTTTGCGGCGCGGCTACGAAATAATCGCGCGGCAGGCGGAAGCGCCGGTTGTTCCAGTGTGGCTCGACCGGCTCTGGGGCTCGATCTTCTCATTCCAAGGCGGACGGTTCTTTACGAAATGGCCCAGGGCTTTGCCGTACCGGGTGATGGTCGCGTTTGGCAAGCCGCTGCCGGCCGAAGCTGCCGACATCGCGACTGTTCGCGAGGAGCTGCTCAAGATCGGGGAATTTTGCTACAGCCAGCGGCCCATCTTGCGCGGTCATCTCGCGCAGGCTTGTCTGCGCGGACTGAAACGAAATCCGTTTCGAATCGCAATCACTGACGGATTCGACAACACGAGTTTATCACGCGGAAAACTTTTCGGCGTAGCGGTTGCGCTGAGCCGTCATCTGAGAAGGACATGTCCTGAGCAGCGAGTTGGAATCGTCCTGCCGCCGGGCAAAGGCGGCGTGGTCGCGAACCTGGCGGTCGTTCTCGGGGGCAAGATTCCGGTAAACCTGAATTTCACCAGCGCACGCGACTCGATCGAATCGGCCAAGGAACAAGCCGGCCTGAACACGATCATCACGGCGCGAGTGCTCGCGAAGCGATTGGAAGATTTTCCCTGGACGCCGCAGGTGATTCACCTCGACGAAATCTTGCCGAAAATGAAACGGGCGATCATTGGCTGGTGGCTTTTGGGGCTCGTCATGCCGTCAGGAGTGCTGGCGCGAGTGTTAAACCTTCCGCGTGT
The DNA here is from genome assembly GCA_036385955.1 of Chthoniobacterales bacterium. Classification (GTDB taxonomy): domain Bacteria; phylum Verrucomicrobiota; class Verrucomicrobiia; order Chthoniobacterales; family UBA10450; genus AV80. Next base: position 12,233 of record DASVJK010000012.1, read on the forward strand.
CGGAGACCGGGCGGAAGCGATCCTGCTTTTCACGAGCGGAAGTTCAGGCAAACCGAAAGGCGTGGCGCTGACTCATCGGAATATTCTGGCCAACGTCTCGCAATTCGCGGTCATGCTCGACGCGAAAAAGGACGATGTGATGCTCGCGTCGCTCCCATTTTTCCACAGCTTCGGTTGCACGGTGACGCTCTGGTACCCGCTCATCGAAGGAGTTCGCACCGCGTGCTATCCGAATTCGCTCGAAGCCGGAAAAATTGCAAACCTTGTGGAGCGCCGGGCGGTTACCATAATGCTGGCAACGCCCACGTTCCTGCGCGCGTACTTGCGAAAAGCGGAGCCGCCACAACTGCGCAGTTTGCGGTTGCTGATCACCGGCGCGGAAAAGCTGCCCGATGAGCTGGCGAAAGCTTTTGAGGCGCGGTTTGGAAAAGAGGTCCTGCAAGGTTACGGGCTCACTGAAACCTCGCCGGTGGTGAGCGTAAACCTGCCGGAACCGAAGGCAACGAAGGCTGGACAAACGATTCAACCCTGCAACCGGCTCGGCTCCACGGGAAAACTCCTGCCCGGGATAGCAGCTGAAATTCGCGATGCCGACACCGACCGCAAAGGCTCACTCCACGACACCGGAATGCTCTGGCTGCGTGGACCCAACATTTTCGAAGGCTATCTCGATCCCGAACAAACCGCGGAAGTTCTGCGGGATGGCTGGTTCAAGACAGGCGACATCGGCCGATTCGATGAAGACGGCTTCCTCTATATCGAAGGCCGACTTTCGCGCTTCTCGAAAATTGGCGGCGAAATGGTGCCGCATGAAATCATCGAACAGACGATTGTCTCGGTCTTGCGGACCGGGCAGCACTCCGAGCGCGTTATTGCTGTCGTGGGCGTGATAGATGCGGCGAAAGGCGAAGCGCTCGTGCTCTTGAGCAGTGTCGATCTCGATCTGCCAAGCGTCCGGGCGGCGCTCTTTGAAATTGGTGTTCCGAATCTGTGGATTCCCAAGACGGTGCGGCGCGTGGACGCCATTCCCGTTCTCGCGTCAGGCAAACTTAATCTCGCCGGCTGCAAAGCCCTGGCGGCAGAGAAATAAGTTTCGGAAGATTGATTTAATTTGCCGCTGGCCGGCGACGCACGAGAACCGAAGCAAGGAAGGTTTGCACAACCTCACCATTTTGGTTGGTCGTCACATTACGGATGCGGATGATGCCGCGATCTGGCTTCGATCGTGACGGGCGCACCTCAATGATTTCGGTGTGAAGTCGAAGCGTGTCGCCCGGCCGCACCGGTCGCGGCCACTGCAATTCATCCACACTCAAACCGACTGAACCACCCGCGAACCTGAGACCGCCGGTCACAAACAGTTTCATCGACATCGCGGCGGTGTGCCAGCCGCTCGCAGCCAGACCTCGAAAGACACTTCGCTTCGCTGCGTCCAAATCGAGATGGAATGGCTGCGGATCGAAGTCATGCGCAAAATCGACAATACCTTTTTCGGTTACCTCGAAAGTGCCTGATTCAAACTGATCACCCACATGCAGATCTTCCAGGTAGTGCTCAGTCATATCGCGACGCTCGGACGAAAGGCAGCGGCGGTTGTGACAGGTGCCGAACCAAAGCAAGACGAAGTGCCAGAGGGGAGAATCGAACTCCCGACCAAGGGCTTATGAGTCCCCTGCTCTACCGCTGAGCTACCCTGGCGACGCGCGACAAATTGAATGCCGCGCTTCGGCATGTCAACGCCGCGACGACGACGTGCCGTCATTGTTTTCGCTTTTCGAGATAGGGCGCGAGATCTTTTTCCCGCCCCCGGATCGCAGCCATAAAGCAAACGCCGTTCCGCTGCTGGATGGCGCCTGTCCAACCCTCCAGCTCGACAAAACGCCAATCGGAGAAATCGGTCACACTGCCGTCTTTGGGATCTTTCTCCGCGGGAAACAGGAAGAACTGCATTCGCTTTTCCACCACCCAGATCTGCGCCACGCCGTGCACTTCGTCGTCGTCAAAAACACGGCTGCCCAGAGTGCGAAAGTCGGCGAACTCTGGCGGGATATCGTAATGCTCGAGCCGATGCTTCATGAAGAAAAGATCGCTCAAGGCGCCCGCATCCGTCTGGAGCGGGTCGAGGAGAACTGATCGGGTCGAGGCTGCGACCGACAAAAGCCGTCTTGCGTTGTCCGCTCCGGGAAAATCGCGCAGATGCTCATGGACGCGGTAAGCGAAGACCCCGCCAATGACAGCGACAGCAAGAGCAATCGCGAGCACGGCCGGGTTGAGCAGAATTTTTTTCCACCGCCGTTTGACCAACGGTATCAGGCTCTCGTTGGCGAACCATTCCGCAACTTGCGCATCAACGGGGATGGCGCGAACGAGGTGCGCGACAGCGCCATCGAACGCTTGCTGTTGTGCAAACGGCGCTGCCTTCTTCCCCCGACGCGCCCGCTGGATAGCGACGCGCATCGCTCGATCGGTCCCTGGCTTTTCCGTGATGGGCGCACATCGAGCCAGAGAGCTGTAATTGGAGCGAATTTGGAAAATGTTCATTCTCCCTCGTGCGGAGTTGTGGCATCCAGCCACGCTTGGAATTGGTGACGACCGCTCGAAATCAATTCGGACAACTCGCCCGCTTTCATCTCCAGAAGCGCAAGCATCTCGCGCAAACTGAACTCATCCAGATAGAAGAGCGCAAGCGCGCTGCGTTGCGGCTCGGGGGCCGCCGAAATCCAAACGGCGAGCTGATCGGGATTCAATTGCTCGATTTGCATCGGAGCTACAAGTGAAATCTCGGCTTCCTCCAACATGCCCGGCTCGGCCTGAATGCCCCCCTCGCTGACGGCGATACAACGCCACCTCGCATCGCGAAAAAACCAAAGACGGTCCGGAGGCGGCTCGTCCCGAGCGGAACGCAAAGCCGCTTCTCGAACGGTATCTTGAAATGCTTCCTGTGCCTTGCTCGCATCGCCTGTCATCAAGAAACAGAATCGATAAAGCTGCGGGAGATTTTGGGTTGTGACCGACACGGTATTTATTCCTTACCCGCAAAATTTACGGGCGTCGACTACGGCGACAAGAGCGCCTCTGACGCCCTTTCCTGTAGCCGCCGCTCTGTGGGTGGCGAGGGAGGTCGCGCAAAATCGACATGCCGACACATCGCTTCGCATAGCGAAGCGGCTACAGCGTCTGAAGACGGCGCGCCACCTCATCGGCGTTTTCGCGGCTGTTAAAGGCCGAGATGCGGAAGAACCCTTCGCCGCACGATCCGAAACCGCTCCCGGGTGTGATGACCACATTCAATTTCTGCAACATCCGATCGAACATCTGCCAGCTCGTCAGGCCGGGGAGTGTCTTGACCCAGATGTAAGGAGCGTTCACGCCACCGTAAACTTGCAGCCCGGCGCCCGCGGCCGCTTCTCGCAAGATGCGCGCGTTTCCCATGTAATGATCGATCAAAGTCCTCACCTGGCTGCCCCCGTCAGCAGTGTAAATGGCTTCGGCGCCGCGCTGCACCGGGTAACTCACGCTATTTGCTTTTGTGCTCCAGCGCCGATGCCAAAAGGGATGCAGCGGGAGCTTGCGGCCGTCCGCAGTGCATGCGTGCAAACTTTTCGGCATGACGGTGAACCCGCACCGCACACCAGTGAAACCGCCATTCTTCGAGAAACTACGGAACTCGATCGCGCATTCGCGGGCGCCCGGTATTTCGTAGATCGAATGCGGGATCTCCGGATCGCTGATGTAAGCCTCATACGCCGCATCGAAAAGGATGATCGCCTCATGCTCCCGCGCGTAGTCAACCCAGCGCGTCAGCTGCGCTCGCGATGCCACCGCGCCGGTCGGATTATTCGGAAAGCAGAGATAAATAATATCGACCGGCTCCCTCGGTGGCTGTGGGACAAAATCGTTTTCGGGTCCGCACGGCAGATACGTGATCCCTTCATAACGGCCCGCATCACGCGCGGGACCGGTGTGTCCCGCCATCACGTTCGTGTCGACGTAGACAGGGTAAACGGGATCGGTGATCGCGATTCTGTTTTGGTCGCCCAGAATATCGAGGATGTAACCGCAGTCGGATTTTGATCCGTCGGAGACGAAGATCTCATCAGCGGCGACATCGAGTCCGCGATCACGGTAATCTTGTTGCGCGATTTTCTCGCGAAGAGGTTCGTAACCCTGCTCGTGACCGTAGCCGCGAAATGTTTCGCGGACGCTGAGTTCATCCACGGCGTGATGCATCGCGGCGATGACCGCCGGAGGCAGCGGCTCGGTCACGTCACCGATGCCGCAGCGAATCAGCCGGCGGGCCGCATCTGGATTCGCAGCGCAAAACTCGCGCACACGCCGCGCGATCTCGGGAAAGAGGTAACCAGCCTGAAGCTTAAGATAGTTGTCGTTTAGAAAAGCCATGCGGAATGGAGCGTTGGAGCAATGGAGAGCTGGAGAAAATGGGAAGCCATTACTCCACCACTCCGTTTCTCCGTCCCGGTTATCTGGCTAGTAATTCTTCGCGACCGCGTCCCAGTTCACCACGTTCCACCACGCTTTGATGTAATCGGGCCGCCGGTTTTGGTAATTGAGATAATAGGCATGCTCCCAAACATCCACGCCAAGGAGCGGCGTGTTGCCGTCCATGAGCGGGCTGTCCTGGTTCGGGGTGGAAATCACTTCCAGCTTTCCACTCGTGTTCTTGATCAGCCACGCCCAACCGCTGCCAAACCGGCCGGCCCCGGCCGACGCGAATTTTTCCTTGAACGCGTCGAAGCTTCCGAAGGTGGACTTGATGTCGTCGCCCAATTTACCGGAAGGCTCGCCGCCGGCATTCGGGCCCATGATTTTCCAGAAGAAGGAATGATTTGCGTGCCCGCCGCCGTTGTTCCTCACGACGGTACGAATGTCTTCCGGCACCGCGCCGAGATTTTTGATCAAATCCTCGACTGATTTTGAGGCGAGCTCGGGCTTGTCTTTGAGCGCGTTGTTAACGTTGGTGATGTAAGTCTGGTGATGCTTCGTGTGATGGATCTCCATCGTCCGCGCGTCGATATGAGGCTTGAGAGCATCGTAAGCATAAGGGAGTTTAGGTAATTCGTAGGCCATGATCGGCACTGTCTCGCCGGGAAGGGGACACGTCAATCGTCGCGATGCGCGAGGGCCGCTTAAATGAGATGGCGTTGCTGGCCAACCTGATATGCCTCGGCCAGCCATGCAGACACTTCGGTGTTGACGTCAGCAACGCTCTCGAACCGGAAGGCGTGCAGATGATTTCTCGGCGAGAACGTTTCAATGCGGCGGACGCGGGGATTTTCGAAGCGACGCGCGAGCACGACATGGCCGTCGACCCAATTCCTTCGAATGACGAACGCGGCAAAACTCATCCGCATCTGAAACGCGATCCTTGTTTTCTCCGGGAGCACGGCGCTTGGTCCGTTTTTCCTGGCGACGCGCAGCACCTTGTCGAAAATCGCGCGAACTGTCGGAGGCTTTCCCTCGAAATGGGACGCAAGCGCACAGCGGCCGCACGCGTGCGATTGATTTCGGTTTGCAAACTGGCGGCCGCATTCCGGACAACGCCACATGGATCCGCATTTATGCGCGGAAGCGCCGCTCATTCCTGGCAGCGATAAAAGCTCGGATAATGCCCGAGCCCACTTCGGTAATTGATATAGGTCGCCAGCGCGAGCAGCGGGAAATTTTGCCGGTACATGTCGTACTTCAGATAGAAGACTCCCGGGAAACCGGTCCCGGTTATTTGCGGCTCGTCCCACGCGCCATCGCGTCGTTGCGTCGATAGCAAATAGCAGAGACCGCGCTGCACACTCCATCGATCCAGGTCGCCGCAGGCGCAAATTCCCATCAACGCCCAGGAAGTTTGCGAAGCCGTGCTCTCGCCTTTGCCTTTCAGCACGGGATTTTCGTAGGAGGCGCAGGTCTCACCCCAACCGCCGTCGTCGTTCTGACAACTCTCGAGCCAATCGCGCCCGCGCAAAATCCAGTCCTGCGTCATGTTCTCACCGATGGCGCGCAACCCACGCAGCACCTGCCACGTGCCGTAAATGTAATTGACGCCCCAGCGGCCGTACCACGAGCCATCGTCATCCTGCGTATCGATCAGATATTGCACGGCTTCGCGCACAGAGGGCTGCTCCGCATCGAAGTCGATGTAGCCAAACAGTTCCAGCGTGCGCGCGGTTAGGTCGCTACAGGTCGGATCGAGAATGGCGTTATGGTCCGCAAAGGGCATGTCTTCCAGCCAATGCTGCGTCACTTCCTTATCGAAAGCCGCCCAGCCTCCATCTCCGCATTGGAAACTCAGCTGCCAGGCAAGCGCGCGCCGGAATAATTCGCTCAGCGCGTTCGGCTCCTTGGGTCGCACCAGACGCAACGCCATCAGCACCATGGCGGTGTCGTCTGTGTCAGGGTAATAAACATTGTTGTATTCGAAGGCCCAACCGCTCGGTTCGGGATGCGGATTGTTCACGGCCCAATCCCCGCGCAGCCGCACTTCTTTCTCTAACAACCAGCTGGCCGCGTTTGTTAAGGCCGGATGCTCCGCCGGCAAACCGGATTCCGCCAGCGCGATGATGTTGATCGCTGTGTCCCATACCGGCGACATGCACGGTTGAATGCGAAAATCCTCCGCATCCTCCACGAAGAGTCCGGCAAAATCCTTCGCCGCCTTTTCGTAGATTGGGTGGCGTGGGGAATAACCGAGAGCGCGCAGTGCAATCAGGGAATTGAGCATCGCCGGAAAAACCGCGGCCAATCCGTCGCTCCCCTCGCCGATCCGCTCGAGCATCCAGCGCTCCGCTTCTTCGAGCGCACGGCGACGCATCGGCCGCCACTCCAGCTTCGAGATCAATTTGAGGGCGTGATCGGCCCGCAGGAAAAAATTCCGCCAGGCGAAAAACCGCGGATCGCGTGGCAGGGTGAAGTCCTTGTGCTCGGTGCCCAGCGGATAGAGCTCGTGGAGCTGCTTCAGTCCCGGCAATTCACGCGTGGGCTTGAAATGATTGATGATCGCGAGCGGGATCAACATCGCCCGGCTCCACGACGACATTTTGTAAATGTTAAACGGCAACCACTTCGGCAGCAAAATCATCTCCACCGGAATGGACGGCAGATATTGCCACGGGAATTGCCCGAGCAGCGCAAGATAGAGCTTGCTGAAGGTGTTCATGCGCGGGATGCCGCCGAGACGCAAAATATTGGCGCGCGCTTCCTGCATGTAGGGAAGATCGGCGGAATGACCCGCGAGCTTTAGTGCGAAGTACGCCTTAACCGATGCGTTCACTTCGCTCGGCCCGCCATAATAAATATTCCAACCGCCATCTGCGAGCTGGCGCTTCAGAATGTGGCGAACGCAGCGTTGCTGAAGTCCATCGTCCACCTCCCCCAGCCAATGCATGAAAAGGACGAAATCGGAGCAGAGGGTGCTGTCGACGAGGAGTTCGCCGCACCAATGACCATCGGGATGTTGCTGCCGGAGCAAATTCTCCTGCGCACGCGAGATCGCGCTCGCGATCTCTGCATCCTCGGCCGGATAGCCGGCAGCGGCGTCAGGGAGCGCGGTCGGTAACGCGATCAGGTTCGCGGGTGAGGAAGGCATCGCGTCCTAAGATGCCTGCGCAGCAACTTCGGCGCGTTTTCCCGTCAGATGGCCGTTGCCGGACGTAACGCCGTTGTACACTGCGATTTCGTTGCCCTTGCCGGTTGGTTTCGGTTTCGCGCCAAAGTTGAACCGGATATTCTTCCAGGTGTCGCCGCGTTGCGCATTCAGTCCAAGACTTGCGGTTGGTTCGTATCCGCAATGAACCATGCAATTCTCACAGCGGCTGTCTTTCGCCACGCCATTGACCACGCCGTACTTATCCCACTGCACTTTCTCCAACAACTCCGCGTAGCTCGAATAGTGCGCGTCCGTCATGAGATAGCAGGGACCTTTCCAGCCGCGGATGTTGCGCGTCGGAATTGCCCAGGCTGAGCAGCTGAGGTCGCGCTTTCCGGCGAGAAATTCAAAATAGATCGGCGTCCCAAAGAGCGTGTACTTGCCCATCCATTCCTCGATCTTCTTGAACTTCTCGATCGTCATCTTGCGGGTGAGGAAGAAGTTTTCGGGCTGCAAATTTAGCCGCTTGATCATGTCCTTCTTCGCGGCGTCGTACTCGTATCCCGGCGAAATGGTGTGTCCGTCTACGCCGAGATCGGAGAGGAAATCGAACATCTGCTCCACTTCGGCCATGTCGGTTTCCTTGTAGATCGTGGTATTGGTCGCGACCTGGTAACCAAGGAGCTTCGCCATTTTCATGGCCGGAATGCACTCTTTGAAGACGCCTTCGCGCTCGACGATCAAATCGTGGGTCCGCTCGAGCCCATCGAGATGCACGTTCCAATACATCCAGCGGTTCGGACCGATTGTCGGCTTCGCTGGATCTTTCGGACCTTGGCGAACAACGTCGGCGTCTTTCTCGCTGACCAGTCCGCTGGCGAGCAGCGCCGCAAGCTTTTCTTCCACAAAAGCGGGGCGGGTCACCAATTGCGAGCTGAGCCATTCGCGCATCTTTTTGCGCATGAACATCGCGTTGGTGCAGATGTAAACGATCCGCTTCTGTTCGAGCAGGCCTTTCACCAGCGCTTCGATCTGCGGATAAATGAGCGGTTCGCCACCACAAATCGAGATCATCGGGGCGTTGCATTCCGCCGCTGCCCCGAGGCAATCCTCGAGGGGCATGATGTCCTTGAGGGACGTGGAATACTCGCGGATCCGACCGCAGCCGGTGCAAGTGAGGTTGCAAGTATGCAACGGCTCCAGCTGCAGTACTGTGGCGAACTTATCCGTCCGGCGGAGCTTCTGGGTGATGATGTAGGCGGCAATCTTGGTCGTCAACGCCAGAGGGAATCTCATAAGAGCGAGGATACTAACAAGGAGGCACCTGCTGTCAATACGCGTGGATCAAACGGATGATCTCGGCGAAGAGCGGTCGAACCCGCTCATCGACGAAATCGTCAGCGCAAAGCCGCGTCGCATCATCATGAATCCCGGCGCGGAGAGCAGCGCACTCGAGGCAAAGGCGGAGGAAGCTTGCATCGAAGTCGTCGAGGGTTGCACGCTCGTGATGCTGCGAACGGGCCAGTTCTAAGGCCGATCCTTGCGTTCCACCTAGAACCGGGAGGCGTTATAGAGGACGTCTATCAGGGAAAGGCAGATCAGGAGACCAGCGAAGAATTGCGCAAATGGGAGGCGCCGGCCCGCGATTGCGACCACGCGATCTTTTCCCATTTTTAACACGAAGATCGAGGCCGCGAAGATGAAGGGCAGAAAAATGGAAAGGATGAATCTGGTATCATTAACGATCGCGTCGTACCAGGCGTACAAAAGCAGGTAGGCAAAGAAGAACAGGACACAAAAAGTCGCCGCAAACGGTTTTTCCGCGAGCAGTTGACGGGTTCGCTGACTTTGCCGTATCCAGAGGACACCAGAGGCGAGAACGAACGCGACCACGAATTTGTAATAACCGATCGCCATGGCGTTTTGCGTGGCCAAGCGGCGCAACCCATGTGTCACACGATGCGCGATTTGTGCGGTGGAATGTTCCCGCCAGTATTTCGCCGGTGAAGGAATTTGATCGGACGGAAGGCTCCGCCATTTGGCTTTGTCGCCATATGAAGTCAGGAACTCCATGCCTTCCGTCCACGAATCGCACCACATGACAAAATTCGAATTCACGTTGTAGAAATATTGACCGTAAATTCGTTTGCTCGTTCGGATGTAGGGGAAGACGACGGCAATAAATGTCGCGATAACGAGCATAAGCATTCCGAGCCTGCGCCATGCGTTGCGAGGACCGCGGTCGCAGCGCGCGCGAAAATCCCAAAGGATTTGCGCAACAAAAACAGCGACCCAGAGTCCGAGCGCCGGCAGCACGGACGCCTTCGTCAGATGCGCCACACCTACCGTCGCTCCGCTTAAAGCCGCCAGCCACCAGCGCGGAGCGATGACCACTCGCAAGAGCAGAATAAATGCGCAGAAGCTGACAAAATAAAAAAGCACCTCGGTTTGCGCATTCACGGCGCGATACAAGAACACACACGCTGCGGCGGCCAGCAGGGCCACCGCATGGAGCGCCGGGAAAAATCTTCGGAAAATCAGAAAGAGCAACAGTAGCAGGGCGATCGAAAGGTTTACGTTGAAGGCCTGCGCGCGCCTGAGGAATTGCGTCTCGCTCAGCTCCGGCTGATAAATGCGCGAGAGGAGAAATGGAAAAACCGGCATACGGTTGCGCTGGCCGACGAAGGCGTAGCCCCTTTCATACATTTGCTGAGCATCGGCTAGATACGCCCCTTGGTCGCCCAAGCTCGCGGGCGTGGCCATCAACCGCCGACGCGCGTGCGCCTCGATGCCGTAGATAGCCAGAATCATCAGGACGGCGATGGTAATGCCGCGTCGTCGAACGAACTGCGTCACTGCCCACGGGATTGTCATATCGTCGATGGTGTCCAGCCACTAGGGCGTCTGCCATCCACGCCGGATCAAGCTCACGGCAATCGCTGCCAGCAATAGTGAAATCAGTTTCGATACGCCCTTCATACCTTGTTGCCCCATCCATCGGGTAAAATGGCTGGCGTATCGGAATGCGAATCCCACCAGCAGCAAATTCACGAGCAAAGCCAGGACGGTGAACATGATCCCGACCGTGTCCACGAGGATGAGGAGCGCGGTGAGCAACGCCGGTCCTGCGATGAGCGGCATCCCGAGAGGCACCACTCCAAAAGCCTCACCCGCGTACCGGTCGCGTCCACCCAAATCCAAGAGCTCTCGCACCGCGATGCCGAGCAAGATCAGGCCACCCGCCACCTGAAAATCCGCTACCGTGATCCCGAGCGCTCGAAAGATTATTTTGCCAAGAAAAATGAAGCCAATTGAAACGGCGAGACTCGTGATCAACCCGAGTGTGCCCTCGTGCTGCCGGCGCCGGGCATCCGCATGGCCGCCGAGCCCGAGAAAAATTGCGACGAGTCCAACAGGATCGATGGCCACAAAAAGCGGGATAAACGCGAGCAAGAATTTTTCGACGTAGGGTTGCATCTTCGCTACGATCTTTCATCGCATGACGCGCGCTTTTTCGCAAAAAAGCCGCACTTCGCGCCCACCCAGTCCCAAAAGCGATTCCCCTTTACCGGCTTCCTCTTCTCCAACATGTTCACTTCTACTTTTTCTCTATGAAACAACTCCTTCCCTTACTTCTTTTCTGCAGCCTCGCGATCACCGTCCGATCTGAGGATCTGAAAACCGCCAATGCCTTTCGCGACGCGGCGACGAAAGCGAATTCAATTCTGACAGTTCCAGATTGGGACCAGACGCCCGAGGCCGCGGAGGCTTCGATGAAAAGCGCCATTGCCGCCGCCAATGCGGCGCTCGACCAGATCGGCAAACAGGATCTGACAAAAGTTACTTTTAAGAGCACGATTGTTGCGCTCGACGATCTTGGTTACCAGGCCCGCCTCACTGCGAACAAGGCAACGATAATCAAGGAAACGAATACTTCCGCGGCCATGCGCACCGCCGCGGAAAACGCGGTGAAATTG
>DASVJK010000013.1:0-11627 GCA_036385955.1 Chthoniobacterales bacterium
CTCCAACGAGCGCCGAGACGAGAAGGCTTGCGATTCCGATGCCAGCTTCACCCGCGCCGAATAAGAGCACTCGCTGGTCGCGAAGTGATTCACCGGTAATGCGCAGAGCGCCGTAAAGACCCGCGAGCGCGACGGCGGCGGTGCCTTGAATGTCATCGTTAAAAGTGCAGATGCGCTCCCGATACCGCTGCGCCAGGCGAAAGGCGTTCTGGTTTCCGAAATCTTCGAACTGAATCAGGACGCCCGGGAAGAGTTCCGTCGCGGCTGCGATAAACTCATCGATCAGCGCGTCGTACTCGGCGCCGCGCAACCGCCGCTGGCGCAGGCCGAGGTAAAGCGGATCGGCAAGCAGCGCGGTGTTGTTGGTGCCCACATCGATCGTGACAGGAAGACAGCTCGCCGGGTGAACGCCGGCACAGGCCGTGTACAACATGAGCTTGCCTATCGGGATGCCCATACCGTTGGCGCCAAGATCCCCGAGCCCGAGAATGCGTTCGCCATCTGTCACCACGATTACGCGCACGTTCCGCTCCGGCCAGTTGCGCAACACCTCCGCCACGCGGCCTCGATCCTCCGCCGAAATGAAGAGCCCGCTCGCACGGCGGAAGATTCGTCCGTACTGCTGGCACGCCGCGCCCACAGTGGGCGTGTAGATGAGCGGCATCATCTGCTCGATGTGATCCAAGATGACGCGGTAAAATAGCGTCTGGTTTCGTCCTTCCAGCGCGATGAGCGAAATGTACTGTTCCAGGTCCGACGCTTTGCGCGCCAGATGGTCGAGCACTCGCTCGACCTGCTCCGCCTGGGTTTGGACGTGAGGCGGCAACAGACCGCGCAGCCCAAGCGCATCGCGTTCGGCGACCGTGAATGCGCTCCCTTTGTTCAGAGCCGGATCGTGGAGCAGGTGCGATCCTCGCGGGATGATCTTCTCGGGCATCTTTGCAATAGGGCAATGAAGTTCAACTTATCGCTGACTATCTGCACGTTAAGGGGAAGAGGGGTTTCCTCAAGTCCTAGGGGAAATATGCGGAATTTTTCCGGGAAGATGCGTAGCTGACCGGGGATGCCTCTGTTAGCGGCATTCATCGCGTCACTGAGATTTTCTCCGACGGCCAGATTTCTTTCAGTGCGACACCTTTTGAAAGTTCATCCAAGAATTGACGGGCAACGGCTGCGGACAGGCCGAACAGGCAACAAGCGATGGTGAGCTTTTGACAAGAATATTGGAGGAAACGCCGGACCGGTGTATTAAATGCTGAAGAGAGTTTATGAAAACGAGCGTGCGCCTAGTTCTGCTGGCAGTGATGGCTGGGTTTTCAGGCACGCCGGCAACTGGCGGTCCGGCGCGAGGCGTGGAGGACGCGAGATGATGGACGAGCTGTTGACGGCAAGAAACAAAGAGTCGGAGAAGCTCGCGCCATCCTCCCGAATTGCCCGCACGGAGCCGGCCTTCTCCGTCCCCGCGTGGCCGGCCAAACACGCGTGGTTCAAGATCCATCGGGCCGAACCGCCAAAGCGAAGCTCGAGCGAACGCGTGCGCGATTTCCACGAGATTTATTCCTTGCTTGATGAAGCCACGGTTCGCGAACAGGCCAGCCGTTGCATTCAATGTCCGGAGCCGCTGTGCCGGACCGGATGTCCACTCGGGAACCTGATCCCGGACTGGCTCGCTCTCACAGCCGAAGGACGCTTTCTGGAAGCCGCGGCACTCTCGCGCTCCACCAGCAACATGCCGGAGATTTGCTCCCGCGTTTGTCCGCAGGAAAGATTGTGCGAAGGCGCCTGCATCCTCAACGCCCGCTCCGACCCGGTCGCGATCGGCGCGTTGGAAAAGTTCATCAACGAATACGCGTTCGGCCACGACGCGGTCGCTGCGTCCCCGGTTTCGCCGAATGGGTTGCGCGTGGCACTGGTGGGCAGCGGGCCGGGTGGAATGGCTTGCGCGGACGAATTGGCCAAACTCGGATATGCCGTCACGGTCTTCGATTCGCAAAGCCGCGCCGGCGGCTTGTTGGTCAATGGCATTCCTTCCTTCAAGCTTGAAAAATCAGTGGTCGACCGCCGGCTGAATTTGCTCCGCGCGCGCGGCGTCACGTTTCGGCTGGGTGTAACAGTCGGCCGCGATATCTCGCTTGCGGCGCTGCGCGCGGAGTTTGATGCGGTGTATCTGGCTTGTGGCGCGCAAAAGCCGAAGCCGCTTGGGATTCCCGGCGCGGAGTTCCAAGGGGTCTTCGATGCCTTGCCATTTCTGACTGAGAAGAATCTTGGAGAAGTTTCCAGCGGCCCGGCGGTCAACGTGTCGCAGAAACGAGTGGCCGTGCTCGGCGGCGGCGACACGGCCATGGATTGTTTGCGGACGGCGATTCGTTCCGGCGCGCGTGAAGCCGTTTGTCTTTATCGCCGCGATCTGGCGAACATGCCTGGCAGCCGCAAGGAATACGGCAACGCACTCGAGGAAGGCGCGCAATTTTCGTTTCTGACGAATCCTGTCGCGCTGCTGGGCGACGGCGAGGGCCGTGTCGCTCAAGTGCGCTGTGTGCGGATGGAATTGGGAGAGCCCGACGCCCAGGGCCGCCGCAAACCGCGCCCGATTGCCGGCTCGGAATTTGTCGTGCCCGCCGATGTCGTGCTCATCGCTTATGGTTTTGACCCAGCGCCGTTGCCGGCCGCGAGCGGTCCGGACGAAATTGCGCTCACCGCGTGGGGCGGCGTGATCGTGGATGCCAGGCAAATGACCAATGTGCCCGGCATCTTTGCCGGTGGAGACCTGGCGCGCGGCCCCAGTTTGGTCGTGCACGCGGTGCGCGATGGGCGCAAGGCCGCCGCCGGCATCCATCAATATCTGACCGCGAATGGCGATTCGCGCCTGGTGCGCCAGGGGCGTTTCCGTTAGTTCCCCTTAGTGGAAATCCACGACATGCCGCCATTGCCCGCGAGCACCTGCTCGAACGCGCGCCACGGGAGCATCGCGGACGACGCGGCTCGACTCCAATAAGTTTTCACTTCGCTCGCCGTAATGATCTCTGATAGTCGAGTGAGCGATGCAGGCCGATCTCGATCGAATTCTTTTTGACGAAGCGACGATCCACCGTCGCCTGGACGAGCTTGCCGCGAGGATTTCGCACGATTATCGCAACCGCGAGTTGACGGTAATCGCGATCCTAAACGGCAGCGTCATCCTGATGGCCGATCTTCTCCGGCGCATTCCTCTGCCCTTGAAATTGGATTGCCTGAGCGTCGCCAGTTATCACGGCGGGATTAAGCCCACCGGCGACCTGGTTTTTCGCCAGGTGTCGCTGCCCGATGTGGCCGGACGTCACGTGCTGATCCTGGATGACATTCTCGATAGCGGCGTCACCCTGGCGAGCATTCGCGAGAAGCTCGAAACGGCCGGACCGTTGAGTGTGCGTATTTGTGTGTTGCTCGAAAAGAAGAAGACCCGCACCCGGGCTGTCGAACCCGACTACGTTGGCTTCGAGATCGCCGATGAATTCGTGGTCGGATATGGTCTCGATTACATGGAACGGTATCGCAACCTCCCGTGCATCGGCGTTCTGCGAAAAGATTTGATCGCGCAAACGGCGTGAGTGGCGAATGAACGTGCACGTGCAGTTCTTTTCGCGCCTCCGGGAGCTCGCGGGAGTTTCGGAAATGAAGTTGCAAGTTCCGGAGGCAACCAAGGTCACTGAACTGCTCGAGATTCTCTATTCACGCACACCGGCGCTACGCGATTGGGACAAGAGCATTATCGTCGCCGCCGGAGTCGATTTCGTCGGCCGGGATTACATCCTGCAGCGAGACGATCAGATTTCGATCATGCCGCCGGTCCAAGGCGGATAAGGCAGACAGGATTTACAGGATAAACAGGATTGGGAAATCCGTGATCCTCAAAATCTTGTTAATCCTGTCCTTTTTTCAGTCGCGAAAATTCTTGAACGCAGTGGCAACGCCGAAATCGCGGCTGCGCACGAACGCGATGACGGCCTGCAAATCATCGCGTTTCTTTCCGGTCACCCGGATCTGCCGTTCCTGGAGCTGGCTTTGGACTTTGAAGTTCTGCGCTTTGATTGCGTGAATGATTTCCTTCGCCTTGTCGCCCTCGAACCCCTGCTGAATTTTCAATTCCTGTCGTGCGTGGCCAAGCGGCGAGATGGCGGGCTCGACTTGCTCGACGTTCCGCAGGTCCACTCCCCGCTTGCTCAATTTCCCGATGACGATCTCGCGCAAACCTCGCAGCCGAGACGCATCTTCGGCCGTGAGAGTGATCTTGTCCTTCTCTGACAAAATTTCCGCGACGCTCCCCTTGAAATCAAACCGCGTCGCCAGTTCCTTGCGCGCTTGATTAAGCGCATTATCAATCTCCTGCGCGTCCACTTCTGACACGATATCGAACGAAGGCATGGCGGTTTAAGTTTGCGATTGTTGATCAGGCAGCGCAAGGGGGACGCTTGCAGGATTATCCGTTATCGTTTCCGCCAGCCAATGAATTCTTCGAGTAAGCGCATTCTGTCCTGGCTCCTGTTCATTTGTTGCGCCGTCGCGGTGACGCTGAGCGGCTGCGACCGTGCGGCCTCCAAAGAACAAAAAGCGCTTCGGGCCGAACTGCGGGAGGCGCTACGCGAACACTCATACGGCAAGGCCGCAAAACTCGCCCGGCGCCTCCTGAAACTGAATCCGCAGGACAACGGGGATTGGGATCGGCTCGTCCAGGCGCAATTCGGCCTGCGCGATTTCGCCGGCGTGAAGCAGGCACTGGAGGAATGGCGGCGCACCGTGAGCAAGCCCTCACCAAACCTCGACGGATACACCGGCGATCTTGCCTTCGAGCAACATGACCCAGCCGGCGCTGTGCAGGCTTGGACGAAAGTGCTCGGGGCGGAACCGAAGAACACCGGCGTTCTCGAGAAAATCGCTCAGGCGGAGAAAATCCAACAACATTGGGCTGAAGAAAACGCGGCTTGGACCATTTATATCGAAGTGCAAGACAGCGCGATGGCGCGGGTTAACCGCGCGTTGTGCCGACGGCGTCTTCATCGCTGGCAGGATGCCTTCGAAGATCTGAAACGGGCACAGGAACTGGCACCGGATGATCCGGAAGTCCAGCGCGGCGGTAAACTCTTCGAGCAGATGGGCAAATTCCTGGCCGAAATTCGCGAGCTCGACGCGAGTTTGGCCGTTTCGCCGAACGACCCGGGATTGCTGGCAGATCGGGCGCTGATGTTCTTGCGCAGCGAAGATTACGAGCTGGCGCTCGAGGACAGCGAGGAAGCCGCAAAGTTGGGACCGTGGGCGATGCGGCCGAAACTGTTTCAAGCCATCGCCTTAGTCGATCTCGGACGATCGGATGAATGCGAAAAACTGGTGGTGCAGAAATTCATCCAGCTTGAAGCGCTCACGCCAGAGTTTCTCGAAACGATCAGCCGACTCGATTCGGAAATTTCAGTGGAACGGAGTAACGCGGAGCTTTACGTCGCGCGCGCATGGCAGGTCAACGAAATCAACCAGCCGGCGCTGGCGTTGCAAGATGCGGAAAACGCGGCGCGTCTCAATCCAAAATCCGCGGGAGCGTGTGCCGAGTGCAGCTACGCACTCACGAAATTGGGCCGCGCTGAAGAGGCGTTGCAACAGATCAAGCGTGCGACCGAACTGGATCCGAATTTCTCCACGGCGTGGCAGTATCGCGGCGAACTAGAAATGGAGCGGGGCGAGACCTTGTCGGCCATTGAGTCGCTCAGCCACGCGATCGAGACGAACCAGACGGTGGCGGCTTTGCAAAAGCGCGAGCAATGCTACCGACGCCTCGGTCTGCTCGCAAAAGCCGAGCAGGACCATCGCGCGCTGGAAGAGCTAAACGCGCGAACGCCAAAGTGAAATGGGTGTCGGCGTCGGCCCGCGCCAGAACACGTCAATAGGTCTTATCGATCCTGATGTTTCCGTTGGTCGAGTTTATCTCGAACGCGGTTTCTGGCTCTGGTTCGGTGGCGAAATCCAATGAATGTACCGGTTCGTTTGGGATCTCCTTCTGCGTTTCGAGGGCGTTCGCGATTCGGCCCGTCCCGGTTCGCGCGGTGATGCCAGCCGACGCGTCGCTCGGGATAAGTGCCCGGATGTTTCCATGGGAGCTCGACAGTTTTACGGAGAATTTTTGGTTCTCCCACCAGTCATAAACGACCTCCAGACGACCGTTCACGATGGCAAAGTCCAGGTCGCCAAAACAATTGTGGGCCGCCAGCAATCCGTTGACCAAGTGCGCCGTCGCGCTTCCTCCGCGCAAACCTTCGACTAATACTTCGCCGTTCACCAAGTCCAGCTTCGTTATTCGAATCGTGTACGGGACAGTAACGATGTAATCAACGGTTCCAGAGCGATCGCTTAGACTCAACGCGCTTTTTTTCGGAGGGAATATTGTCTCGATCGCGACGCTCTTCGTGGTGGCCCTCACGTCCACCACGATGCTTTTCAGGCGGTCTGATGTATAAGCCTTCTTGATGGCCTGGATGGAAATTTCTGGGCCATCGCCTCCATAAATTTGAATTGATCCGTCTGTGTTATGAATGCTGAGAGTGGCCTCTGGATCCAAGACACGCTTTTGTTCGACGATCTCCTCATAGATTTCTACCGCAATTGCGTTCTGCACGAAAACCGAAAGTGCAACGACTAGGACCACCGACCGGAGGGCGGGAACCATGCGCCGAGCGCCGGCAGGGCAATTCGCTGGAGCGCTATTCATAGCGCAGCGCCACCATCGGATCGACCCGCATCGCGCGCCGCGCAGGAATGTAACTGGCGATCAACGCGGCGAGCGCAAGCAAGAAAACGACGCCGAGATAGGTCGCGGCATCAGCGCCACCGATTCCGTAAAGGAGGGTCGACAGAACGCGCGTCGCGCCGAGCGCTGCCACGATCCCCGCCCCGATCCCGATCGCGACAAGCGTCAGGCTTTGGCGCAAGACCATTTGGAGCATGTCGCCGCGCTGCGCGCCGAGCGCCATCCGGATGCCAATCTCCTTCGTCCGCTCCGACGTGATGTAAGACATGATTCCGTAAAGCCCCACCATCGCGAGCGCGAGCGCGGCGCCGGAAAAGAGGCCGAGCATCGTCATGCTGAAGCGCCTGCTGTCGAGCGACGCAGAGACCAGCTGTTCGAGGGTCTGGAAGTTCGTCGGCATTTCCGGACTTAGCGCGCGCGCTTCGCGCCGCATCGCCGCGATCAAGCTCGCCGGATCGCCGTGGCCCCGGAGGACAATGGTAAATTGCGCCGCGTGGCGCGGGCGCTGAAAGTAATTCACGTAAACCATCGGGCGCGGCGCCGCGTCCAGGCCTTCGTCGCGCACATCTCCCACCACGCCGATGATATGCAGCAATCGGAGATCGCCATCCATCCCGCCGAATTGCAATTGCCGGCCGATCGGGTCCTCGCTGGGCCAGGTCAACCGGGCGAGCGTCTGGTTGATCAGCGCGACGTGCGGCGAGTCAGCGCCGTCGGATTCCTGGAAGAGGCGTCCGCGAATCAGCGGAATCTCCATGCCTGCGAAATAGCCGGCGCTCGCGACGCGGAATTCCGCATTCGCCAGTTTCTTTGTCCCCCTCAGCGCGGCATATTGTTCGTTTAACTCGTCGAACGTCTCCGCCGTTTTCCCGCTTTCTTCCAGGATGAAAGTGCCGTTTTCGCTGTCGCCGCTCATCGGCAATACGTTGATTCCGCCGACCGCGATCACGCCTGGCAGGCCGCCCAAGCGCTCGAGTAATTGCTGATACATTTGCGCGAGCCGGCGCCGATCGGCCGGCGCTTCCGGGTCCGGCTGCGAGATGCTCATCGCGACCGCGCTCTCCGGTTGAAATCCGGGATTCACCTCCAACAATCGCAGGAAACTCCGGCCCAGCAGGCCCGCGCCCACGAGCAGGATCAGGGTTAGCGCGACTTGCGCGACGATGAGAAAATTGCGCACCCGCGAAGTCGAGCGACCGCTCGACGTCCCGCGCCCCGCGTCCTGGAGCGCATCTTGCAATTGCCGCTGCGAGACGTTCAACGCAGGCACCAGACCGAGGACGAGCCCGACGCCTAACGAGACGACGAGCGAAAAGATAAGCACGGAAAAATTGATTCCAATCTGTCCGACGCGCGGGAGGTTGCCGCGATAGAAGCCGACAACCAGATCGACGCCCCAAAACGCCAGGAGTACCCCGAGCGCTCCGGCGCAGAGCGTGAGCAGGACGGTCTCGACCAGGAATTGCCGCGCCAATCTCCAGCGCGACGCGCCCAGCGCCGCGCGCAAGGCCATCTCTTTGCGCCGGGCCGTTGCCCTAACGAGTAGTAGATTGGCGACGTTCGAACAAGCGATCACGAGCAGGAGCCCGACAGCGCCGCAGAGCACCCAGAGGACTCCGCGAATATCCTTCACCATCCGTTCGCGCAGCGGCGTCATTCCAAAACTCGCGGCATCGGTGTGCGGCCCGTGTTCGCGTTTCAACTGCTGCCCGATGGCCGCAATCTCCGCGCGCGCCTGCTCGGGCGAGACGCCGTCACGCAGCCGTCCCATGGCCCGCCAGTTGTGTCCCGTGCGCGACGGATTCGGCGGATAAATTGTCGAGGGGAGCCAGACGTCGATCTCCGGTGGAAAGCCCACGTCCGGCGGCAGGACACCGACTACGGCAAAACTGCGGCCCGCGGAACGAAGGGTCGTGCCTTCCAGATTCGGACGGCCCGCGAGCAATCGTTTCCAGAACCCGTAGCTGACGACCGCAACTTGCTCACCGTCGATTCCCGACTGCGCGGAGAACAGCCGGCCGGCAAACGGCGTCACGCCGAGGACCCGGAAGAAATCCTCCGAGACTGCAGAGATGTTTGTGCGCACCGGCTCGCTCCCGCCGGCTATCGCTTCAGTTCCCTCGCTGTATTTAGCAAGCGCTGCGAAGCTGCGGCTGCGCGCGCGCAGATCGTCGAAGTTCGGTTCGGCGAACGCCATTCCCCGGCCTTTCTCGTTCAGCTCACGGAGGGCGACGATTCGCTCCTGTTGCGGATACGGCAGCGGTCGCAAGAGAACCGCGTCGAGCACACTAAAGATCGCAGTCGAAGCGCCAATCCCGAGGGCCAGCGTTAAAATGGCTACACTGGTGAAGCCAGGTCGCTTCACTAACGAACGCACCGCTAGGCGGATTTCCTGCAACAATGAATTCATAATAGGTTGCTAAGTCTTCACTCGTAACGCAACGCGACCATCGGATCGACCTTCATGGCGCGCCGCGCCGGGAAGTAACTCGCCAGCAACGCCGCCACGCTCAAGAGAAAGGTGACTATCGCGTAGGTCGAGAAATCGTTGGCGCCGACACCATAGAGCAACGTCGCCATCACCCGCGTAACTCCAAGCGCCGCCAGAAATCCGATGCCGATTCCGAGCACGACGAGCGTCAAGCTTTGGCGGAGAACCATCCCCAGCATCTGGGTCCGCTGCGCGCCGAGCGCCATGCGAATACCGATTTCTCTCGTGCGTTGCGTCACGCTGTAAGCGATCACCCCGTAGATGCCGATGGCCGCGAGGATCATGGCCACGCCGGCGAAGACCGCGAGCAGCAGCATGTTGAAACGAGGCTGCGCTAATTGCGTCGAGAGGAAGGTCGTCATCGGCTCGAGCTTGGGAACAAACAAATCCTTATCGACCTCATGGACCGCCCGTTTTACGTCGGCTTGAAGCCCAACGAGATTTGTCGACGCCACGCGCAGCACTACGTCCAGACTGCGTGTCGGATCCTGCGGAAACGGCACATACATCTCCGGCCCAGGCGGAGCGGCCAGCGAGTCATGCCGCGAATTGCCCACGACACCAACCACCTCGCACGGCGGCGCCTTGTCCTCGCCGCGATCGATCATGACTTGTTGACCGATCGGGTTTCGATCCGGGAAAAATTTGCGAACGAATGCCTCATTGATCATGACTACCAAAGGCGAATCTCTTGTGTCCGTGCGTGTAAAGGCGCGCCCTTGCAGGACGGGAGTTTTCATCGCCTGGAAGTAATCAGGTTTGACGATGAGGTAACCCGCGCCGGGATGGTTACCTCGCGGAAGCGGCGCCGCCCCGCTGACCATGAGCGACAAATTGCTGATATTCCCGCCCAGCGGCAGCGGGTTCGCACCGCCGGCGGCTTCCACGCCGGGGATGCCGGAGATTTTTTCCATGATCGCGTCATGCGCCCGGATCTGCTGGTCCAGCTCGGGGTATCGCACTCGGGGCAACGTCAGCGACATCGTCATCAATCGTTCCGGATCGAAACCGGGATTCGTCGCGCGAAGATTAAAGAAGCTCTTGATCAACAGCCCCGCACCGGCCAGCAGGAGAAGTGAAAGGGAAACCTGAGAGACGACGAGGAAAGCGCGCAGCCGATTGGTATGCAACCCACCAGTCGATCCTTTCGCACCCTGCTGGAGAGATTCATTCACACTCGGTCGCGAAACTTGCAACGCAGGAATGAGCCCGAAAAGGACCGTGCTGCCGATCGCGAGCGCAAAGGTAAAGGCGCAAACGGTGAAATTAACTTTGATCTGGGCGATGTGGGGAAGTCCTTGTGGACCGGCCGTGCCGAGAAGATCCACGCCCCACGACGCCAGCAGCAGACCGGCCGTCCCGCCCATCAGCGCGAGTAGAAGGCTTTCACAAAGTAACTGCCTAACGACTCGAAGGCGACTGGCGCCGAGCGCGGTGCGGATCGCGATCTCACGAGTCCTGGAGGCGGCGCGCGAGAGAAGAAGATTGGCCACGTTCGCGCAAGCGATCAGAAGGACGAGCGCAACGGCCCCGAGCAGGATGATCAGGGCCGGACGCACGTCGCCGACTACATCGGAATGCAACGTGACGACCGCCATTCCAATAAGATTGATATTCGTGTCAGGATATTGTTTCGAGAGCCGTCCCGCGATGGCGCTCAGTTCCGCTTCAGCCTGTCGCCTCTGCACAGCCGGTGTCAGCCGCCCGACGACCCTAAGGAAATGCGCCCCGCGATTGTTCAACGCCGAGGCGATCAGATATTGCAGCGGCATGACATAATCAATGTGCTCGTCTTCAACCGGGAATTTCCACTTAGGCGGCATCACGCCGATGACAGTGTAACTGCGCGCCGAGATCGTGATTGATTGGCCTAGAATCTTAGGATCGCCGCCGAAAGCGCGTTGCCAGAGCGGATAGGTCAGGACAACGACGCGTGCCCCTTGATCCTTGGCTTCCTCCTGCGTAAAACCGCGCCCCAATAACGGCGGAACTCCAAGCACCTCAAAGATCTCGGACGTAACGGCCACACCCTCGATCTCCTGCGCATCATCAGCCTGCGCCAAAGTGCCAGCCGTCCGCGTATACGCCGCCATTCCGGAAAAGCTCTGGCTCTGGTCGCGCAGATCGACGTAGTCGGGGAAGGAGTGAACGTTGCCGCGAACCTGCCCACCGTCATCCGCATAACGCCCCCAAGCCATCACGATTTGGTCCGGATCCTTGAAGGGCAAAGGCCGAAGCAGAACCGTATCGACGACACTAAAAATCGCGCTGTTGGCTCCGATGCCCAGGGCGAGAGTGAGGACCGCGATAATCGCGAACGTTGGAGTCTTAACCAACATCCGCAGGGCATATTTCAGATCAGTTAAC
>DASVJK010000014.1:0-1757 GCA_036385955.1 Chthoniobacterales bacterium
GCATTTTGCATCGCGATTTCCGCCGAGATCGCAATTTCGCCGGCGAATTGTTTTTGAGCGCCGGGTTCGGCGGGAAACGAAAGCACGTCGGTCGGCTTGTCTTTTCCGCGGAAACGCCGGTTCAGAGATTTCATCTCGGCACTCGAAGTGACCAGCACGTTGACCATGCCCTTCAATCCCGCGGCGCGGCGGGCGCGAGCCGCGAAACGGTCGAGCGCCAACTTGGTTAGATCCACGACGCGCTTTTGAAGGATGACCAAGTTCCCACCCTATTGGCATCCTGAGCGAAGCGAAGGACCTGCTGTGTCGGTGCAAGAGACAGCAGGTCCTTCGCTTCGCTCAGGATGACAATCCAAATTCTTATCGCGCTAATTGCGCAGGCGCGGCTCTTCGGGCGGCACCGGCGGCGCTCCCGACTTCGATTCCAGCAGCGACAATTGCTGCTCCGCCAGCCGCGTTTTGTGCTCGTCGTACGCGCGGATGATCCTCTGCACCAGGTGATGGCGCACCACGTCGCTTTCGTCGAAGTGCACGAAAGCCAGCCCGTTTACGCCTTTCAGAATATCGACGGCTTCGATCAAACCACTCCGACGCGCGGTGGGCAAGTCGATTTGCGTGACGTCGCCGGTGATCACCGCCTTGGAATTGAATCCCAGGCGGGTCACGAACATCTTCATCTGCTCCGAGGTCGTGTTCTGCGCTTCGTCCAGGATCACGAACGAATCGTTCAGCGTGCGCCCGCGCATGAAGGCGATGGGTGCGATCTCGATAATATTTTTTTCGAGGTAGCGTTCGACGCGCTCGGGCTCCAGCATGTCAAAGAGCGCGTCATACAAGGGACGCAGATAGGGATCGATCTTCTCCTGCAACGTGCCGGGCAGAAAGCCGAGACGTTCACCGGCCTCGACCGCCGGCCGCGCCAGAATGATCCGGTTGACCTGCTTGTTCAGCAGCGCCGAAATCGCCATGGCCACGGCGAGGTAGGTCTTCCCGGTGCCGGCGGGGCCGACGCCAAACACCATGTCATGCTGCTCAATGGCTTCGAGATAGCGGCGCTGATTGGGGCTTTTCGGCTGGACGGTGCGGCGTCCAAAAGAACGCTGGCGTCCGGCCTCGGCTAGTCCACGCAGAGTGGCGTTCGGGTCGCCGACGACCACGCGCAACATGCTGCCCAGATCGCCGTTCAGGAACTGGTGGCCGGTACGCCGCAGATGCTCATAATCGGCGAACAACTGTTCGGCGCGGGCCACGTCGCGCGGCGCGCCTTCCAGTTCAATGCGATTCGACCGCAGATCGATATTGATGTTCAGGCCGTCTTCGAGCACATGGAGATTTTCATCGCGCGTGCCGAACAGGGTCTCGATGTTAGGGGTGAGTTCAATATTCTTTTTCATGCTTTTTATGATGGGGATGTGGCGTCGCCTCCAGCAGCCGGACAGGGCTCACTCTTCGATTCTCGTTACCAGGATGTGGTCTACCGCCGGATTCGGGCGAACCGGTGTCGGCATTTTTTGCACGCAAAAAGCTACGGGGGAAAGTGGAACAGACCGGATTGCGCACCCCAACGACGGGGCGGTTACCAACCATTTGAGACCAGCGTAGCGCGGGCGGGCGGGGGAGTCAATGGGGGGACAGACGACCTGTAGATGCTCCAAGATAATGTCACCCCTTAACTGCAACCAGACTTTGTCACCCTATTAGGGATGGTGACGATGAGTCAGAAAGAGTTCCAACGAGTGAAAGTGATTGAGAATGCA